>CAXFTV010000787.1:0-5223 GCA_964005845.1 uncultured bacterium | reverse complement strand
GGACGTGATGCTCTTCGCCTCGCTGAACGAGGTCACGCCGATGGTGCTCGCCGAGGCGATGATCCGCCAGATCCCCGTCATCACCACCGACATCGCCGGCATTGCCCGTGCCGCCACCGGCATCCCGGGCCGCGCTGCGGCCGATCTCACTCTCGTATGCCTGGGGCCGCCGGCACCGGCGACCTATTGGAGCAGCCCCAGAATCCTCGGTTACGCCCGGGTACTCACCAATATAGTGGTGCATAGGGTGATGAATGCGCATGTCTTCGTCCACGAAATCGGCCACGTCCTGGGCGCCATCCACGTCGACGAGGACTGGTGCATCATGCGGCCATCGCTGCCCCAATACAAGCTGGACGGGCGCTTCAAAATTCTGCCTCACATCCAGTTCAGCACCATCAACAGGCGCATCATAAACACCGCCAAAACCCTCCCGCTTGGCAGCGATTACCAGCATCTGCAGGAAAAAGTTGCCAGCCTGACCTCCATCTATGAAGAGCTAAGCACCGACCACCCGGACAAGGTCGCGCCCTATTATGCCGATCTGCTGGTCAACCTGGACCAACTCGAGAAAGCCCTCGAACTATTGCAAAAGGGCCTGCAGGCAAACCCTGCCGATGCCGCAATACGCCTCCGGCTCGTGGAGGTCCTCCACCGCCTGGGCCACAACGAGCAGGCGCAGCAGTTGGTACAGGCCGACTTCGATCTGTACAAGGCCGGCTTCAGCCAATGGAGCAAAGGCCAGGTGGAGCTGCAGGACTTTGCCACCATCAAGATCTCGACTGCCATGCTCTTCCTTGGTGAGGTTCCCCTCAACCAGCAGCGACGTGCCGCCTTCACGGTATCCAACCTGGGCACAAAAAACCTCGAAATCTCCCGCATTGAAGCACCCGGGAAACCCTTCTTCCTGGCCCCTGAAAACCCCGAATCCCCCGTTGTCGAACCAGGAAAATCACTGCGGCTCGAAGTGGTCTTCCAGCCCGAGTCCCCTGGTCCGCACCAGGCCGCAATGGAAATCGTCAGCAACGCCCGCAACCAGTCATCTACGTCGTTGCGCCTCAGCGGCCGAGGTGGCAAATGAAAACCATAGTCCAGACCGGCATTCGCCGACTCGAACTGGCCCAGCGTCCCGAACCCGCCATCAGCCGCGCCGACGAGGTCCTCTTCAAAGTCGAGGCCGTCGGCGTCTGCGGCTCCGACATTCACTACTATCGCAGCGGCCAGATCGGCGACAAGGTAGTGGAATATCCTTTTCCCCTGGGACACGAATGCGCCGGCACCGTGGTAGCGGTGGGAGCGGCGGTCCTCCATCTACAGCCGGGGGACCGCATTGCCATAGACCCGGCGGTCAGCTGCGGCGCCTGCGACCAGTGCTGCGGCGGCCGCCCCCATACCTGCCGCCGCCTTCTCTTCCTGGGCTGTCCCGGCGAGTTGGCCGGTTGCCTGAGCGAATATTACGTCCTGCCCGCAAGTTGCTGCTTCAAGGTAGACCCACATACCTCCCTGGAGCGGGCGGCCCTGGTAGAACCGCTTTCCATCGGCTGCTACGCCGTCCAGCTGGCCCAGCTTAAACCCGGTATGAAGGTAGGTATTCTGGGGCTGGGTCCCATTGGCTTTGCGGTCCTGGTCGCGGCCCGTGCCCGGGGCCTGGACTGGTTCGGTGTCAGCGATCCTTTGCGCTATCGCCGCCAGCTGGCGCTGGCCCAGGGCGCCCAGGTCGCCTGCGATCCCCTTGCCACGGATCCAATCCAGGCCCTGGGCGATGCGCTGGACGTGGTCTTCGAGTGCTGTGGTCAGCAGCGTGCCCTGAGCGATGCCTGCCGCCTGCTGAACCCCGGTGGCAAACTGGTCGTCATCGGCATCCCCGAGGCAGAGCAGGTCTTCTTCGACCCCCACCTGCTGCGGCGCGCCGAAATATCCATTCAGAGCGTACGGCGCCAGAACGGCTGCATGCAAATGGCCATCGATCTGGTCGAAAACCCCGCCCTCGACCTGGATTTCATGCACACCCACACCTTCGCTCTAGAGGCAACCGAAGCCGCATTCGAACTGGTGGACGGCTACCGGGACCAGGTCGTCAAAGCCGTGGTTCTGCCCTCTACTTGAAAAATCGCCGCCCACCTCCCCACCGCCAGCGGGCCCGGCGCGGCTGCAATCGGCGTGGACAAGGCGCCCGAATGAATGGCTAAGCCTTTCCATCTACCCCCGGGAGTTGGGCCCCGCTGAAAATCTGCCCTGCCAATTCCCCGTATCATCCTTTCCGCAGGCTTGCTTCATTTCCGCTCCCGCCCTAGTTTCCCTGCAGACCTCCGGTGGCGCGAAACACCGCTTGCTGCGGCGCAAAAGCGACAGGGAAATTCACTCCAGTCCCCAGGGCCCGATCATGACAGAATCCACATCCCCGACACCCCTCAGCCAGGGCAAGATCCTGCCCCCGGAACAAATCGAACACTTCCGCCAAAAAGGCTACCTGGCCATCGGCAAACTGCTCGACGACGATCTTATCGGCCAGCTGCGCGCCGAGTACGACACCGTCTTTGAGCGGGCCCGCAACGCGGGCGACTTCCGCAATCTCGCGCTCGACGATAGCGACGACCTGGAGGCCAAAAACCAGGCCCCCGAACAAATGCTGCAAATCATGCAGATGTGCGAACGCAGCATCGATTTTCGCCGGCTTCTATACGACGAACGCATTCTCGACATCGTCGAAGATCTCATCGGACCCGACATCCAGTTGTTTCACGATCAGGCCCTCTACAAGCCAGCACACTGCGGCGGCCCCGTGTTCTGGCATCAGGACAACGCCTACTGGCAGTGCAGCCCGGCCACTCTGGTTAGCTGCTGGCTGACCCTCGACGATGTGGATGTGGCCAACGGCGCCATGCACCTCATCCCGGGTTCCCACCTAGAGGCGCTCGACCACGAACCCTCTGTGACAACCGACGCCCTGCTCGACATCGGCTCCCAGATCGATAGCACCAGAGCTGTGGCTATCGATCTGCCGGCGGGCGGACTCCTGGTGCATCACTGCCAGACCCTGCACTACACGCCGCCAAATAAGACCGCGCGTCAGCGCCGTGCCTTCGTAATCCACTGCATGGAGCCGGGTACCCGCCGCAGCCGCAACGGCCAAAACATCGACGTCTCCTTTGCCAACCCCATGCTGCGACTGCGCCTCTAAATGCCGATCCACCAGAAAAACCATGTCCGCACGAGCACTTAAAGAATTGCAAGAATTAAACGAGTTACGCCAAAGTCTGCGCCGGGGGGACAACGCCACCCAGGCACAACTGGAGGCCCTGAGCACCCAGTGGACCCCCCACCGCGAACGCCTGCAGCCCGGCGAAAAAGACGAACGCCTACCGCTGGTGGATGCCGAGGGCCGTTTCACCCGCCTCGCGGCCCCCCGCTGGCTGTGCCACCTTCTGGGCCTGCGCCACTGCTGTGCCCACGTCCTCCTGTGCTGGCAAAACAGCGGCAGCGGCCCCGTTTTCGTGCTGCAGATGCGCAGCTGGAACAGGTCCAGCTACGCCGGCCACCTCGACATTTCCATCGGCGGACACGTCGGCATGGATGCTTCCATTGAGGCGACCGCCTACCGGGAAATGGCGGAAGAGCTGGGCCTCGAACGCGCCGATCTGCAAGGCGAGACACTGCTTTTTAAAAAGGGCTACGAAAGCTGCGACGAGCCCCCCGCAAGCTATTCTCGCAACGTCGAATGGCGCGCCGTGTACACAGGTTCCATCAGCACGATGGCACTGGAAAAAATCCACTTCGCCGACCAGGAGGTCGCGGGCCTCTACCTGTGCCCCGAGAGCAAGGCCGAAAACCTGCTAGGACAAGACCGCTTGCCCATCGCCAGCGGTCTTGAATTCTCACTGCCTTATTGTCTGTGAGAAGACCAGCGGCCGTCTTTTTCAATGGCCCCAAAAGCCGCCAGAGCTCGCAACTGGACGCCGTGCTCCCACCCCGCTCCTCAACCCCTCCTGGAAACCCTGGCCAAGAGCATTTCTAAGCCCTTCCGACGCCGGCCGCCAGAAAGCCGATTTGATCCGCTGCTGAGGATATTCTATAATATGGGCGCAAATTTGCAGAAATGGGAAATGATCCAGATCAAAGCAGCTTTTTAACCACTGCTCATCAGCCGCCGTCTCACTCCCGCCACACCCGGAACGCGACGTCCAGAGGGAGCTTTGAGACGCTTCTCATAAAAAGGAGAGGGCCATGCGCCTGCAAGACAAAGTAGCTATCGTAACTGGAGGGGGCGGGGGGATGGGAGGCGGCATCTGTGCCTGCCTTGCCAGAGAAGGTGCGCACCTGATCGTATCGGACCTGAACCTGGACAGCGCCCAGAAGCGCGTCGAGGAAATTCGCCAAAGCGGGCGGCGCGGCCTCGCCCTTCAGTCCGACGCCACCAGGGAGGCCGACTGTCAGACCCTGGTCGACGAGGCCGTGCGCGAATTCGGCCACGTCGATATCCTGGTCAACAACGCCGGGCATTTCGGCGAGCGCCTGGGGCTGCCCTTCACCAACCAGACCGAAGCCGAATGGGATGAAAACTACTCCATCAACGTCAAAGGCCCTTTCTTCCTGTGCAAGGCCATCGCCGGCCACATGAAGGAACGCCAGTACGGCAAGATTATCACTATCTCCTCCATTGCGGCCAAGCGCGACCCCCAGATCGTGCCCGCCTACGCCGCGGCCAAAAACGCGGTCCTGACCCTGACGCGGATCGTGGCCAAGGATCTGGGTCCCTACAACATCAATGTCAATGCGGTCTGCCCGGGCATGATCTGGACGCCCTTCTGGCACAAACTGGCGCCGCTGATCGCCCAGGGCGATGCGGCATATGCCGACCTGGAACCCCGCGAACTCTTCGAAAAATGGGTTGTCAACAGCACCCCATTACGGCGCGAGCAAACGCCGGAGGACATAGGCAACACAGTCGCCTTCCTGGCCTCCGATGAGGCGCGCAATATCACCGGCCAGGCCATCCACGTGGACGGCGGCGTGGCAATGGGATGATGCCTTACCGCTTTGCCCTGACCCTCTTCCTTGGCGCCTTGTTTCCAGGTCTGACAGCCACCGCCCATGCCGGTGCCTGGACCCAAAAGCAAAGGGGCTACTACTTGAAGCTGGCCGCCTATTCCTTCAGGGCGACAAGTGATCTCGATGCTCGTGGAACCGAGGTACCCAGGCCAGGAAGAGGAAAATTGAGCAGTC
>CAXFTV010000786.1:0-2810 GCA_964005845.1 uncultured bacterium | reverse complement strand
GGAGATACTTGATGGGCGGATAGGTGCGCACACTGCACCCGGTTGAGCACAGTAGCAAGATGCCCAGGATGAGGAGTCCCGATCGCGTCGGGTGCTTTAGAAAAGTTGGCATATTTGTATTATCGGCTGTTTTTCCTATATCTTAACGACAGTTGTCAGCAGATTGTTGGGAACTTTTTTGCCATTGCAAAGTCGTATCTTCCGGACCTGTTCACCCAAACAAGTATAGAAGGAGGGACTTATTGCGTTGAGGTGTGAAGATTTCGAAGTAGATTTATCGGAGTACATCGAAGGAGAACTGAACGCTGAAAAGACGCAACGCATGGAGAAACATGCGTTGAATTGCACCGTCTGCACTGAGACTCTGACAGGCGTAATGCAGGTGCGCCGGGAACTGTCCGGGTTGGGGGCAATGAATCCCCCGGCCACTTTCAAACTCGGGTTGTACAGTTCTTTACTAGAAGAGCTTTCCCGGAAACGGCGTCTCTGGGCCCGCCCCCTGGCCCTGGGGATGGCGCTGGCCATGGCCCTGACCATCCTGCTCTGGCCGCAACAGCCGGACGAACGGGTCGAACAGATTTCCTGGGAATCACAGGAGCGCGTGGTGAAGCGGCAACTGGGGCGCGTTTGGGTTGAGCAATTTCCGGAATTGTCGCGCCCCGGTCCGCGCTCTCAGGCACACGCCCATGCCGTTTCTTTCTAATCGTTCGGCAATTTAAATTCCCCTTTGGAAATGGCCTGCTCCAGCTCCCGGTGGAATACACTATCTAGGTGGGTAGTCATTTTCCAGCCTTCGGATTCGCGGATGAAATAGGAAAAAGGTGAAGTCTGAGGCGAGTGCAGGGTTGAAGTGTCGAAGAGCAGGTAGCTTATCCTGTCGTTGATAATCCGCTCTTCGACGATTTCCCGCCGTAGCTCAGCTTTTATCCAGGCCTCTTCTTTTTGTTTCCACTCCCTGGACCAGGTTGTGTAGTCGTCGTTATAGGAGTTTGCTTTGTAGGTGCTGCTATAGCAGGACCAGAGGAGTTCCAGATCTTTGGCAGCCAGCGCCTCCTGGTGGGTCTTGAAGGTGAGCGCCGGGGCGGCAAAACGCGGATCGGCCTCTTTTTCACAACCGGCTACCAGAAAAAGAGCGCTTAGGAGGAAACCCAGCGGCACGACAATGCGCTGAGAAGATAGACGGGGCATGAATTTTTCTTTCCGGACAAAAGAATTGAGGAGGGGGTATTTCAGGCTTTGCTCTTGTTGACCAGTCGTTCTATTTTGTCGCGCAATTTTGCTGCAGCTTCATACTCTTCGCAGAGCACGGCCTGTTCCAGCTTGGCCTGAAGCAGGCTCAGTTCAGTTTCCTCTTTCTGCATAGGTTCTGCAGTAGATTCGACCACCGATTGCAGTGAAACAGCCGCAGCGTCCTCGTTTTCTTTGGTTGCAGAAGGGGCTGCTTCTTCGGCAGTAGCGGGATGTGGTGGCTGCTCCGCTTCGACTGCCCCGGATTTCTCTTTATCCAGAATTTGAGGTTCGTTTTCGTAAAATCGGGCCATGGTGCGCTCGACGTCGGGTTCGTCCTCCATGGATTCCAGGCCGGCTTGCTCGAGCAGCTTGTGGGATACGAATATGGGCGAATCGGTGCGCAGGGCCAGCGCCACCGCATCGCTGGGGCGCGAGTCAATGTCCTTGACCTCGCGGTCTTTCTCGATGACGAGTTTGGCGTAGAAGGTGTGCTTTTGGACACTGTGAATGACGGCCTCAAGCACTTTGATTTCCACTTCGCCGAGTATGGAGACAAAAAGATCGTAGGAGATGGGCCGGGGTGGATCTTCTTTGTCGAGTTGCATCTGAATGGCCGCTGCTTCAAATTGGCCGATGGCTATCGGAAGCAATCTGGGACAATCTACGTCTTTTTCACACAGCCACAAAAGCGGTCTGTTAGCCGACAAATAAGGACTCACTTTGACCACGACCATTTCTACCGAGGGAGTATCACCCATGAGAAACCTTTTCCTTTTGAAACGGCGGGTATTGACCGGTTTACTGGTAAATGCACGGGGAAAAATATAATACTATCCGGAAGCCGGTGTCAACCGGCTTCCGCGCCGCTCATGGGTCTAAATCGCGCCCTTCGCCAGACAATCTTTGTCGCAGTTGATCGAGGTCTTGCCGCAGGGTTTTTTCGCGCCGCTTAAGGCGCACCAGGTAGGCGAAAATTAAAATCCAGATAGCCGTATATGCCGCAAAGAGATAAGAGAGATTTTCCATTCGTTTTACTCCCCCACTAGGACTTGCCACCTAACTCCAGCCTGATTTGGGCCAGGGCGTCACTTATTTTTTCGATTTTCAGCCGGTGTTGCAACAAATAAAAAAAGAGCAGGAAAAACGCTATGAAACAAAGGTAGAGAGTATTCTGCATCGCGGCCGAAAGTTCCACCTGCCTGGGGTGCAACTGTTGCTCGGGTGCCCACAGATGGACCGAGTAATAGACCAGCGGGACGTTGACAAAGCCAAGAATACCCAGCACTGCCGCGAAGCGCTGGGTCTGCGGCGCCTCTGACCCGTAGCTGCGCACCATCAAATAGGCCACGTAGATAGTGAACAAAATCAGCATGGAGGTGAGACGGGGTTCCCAGCGCCAGTAGACTCCCCAGATTGGCCGGGCCCACAGTGGTCCGGTGAATAATACGATCAGCGAGAATAGCACCCCCAGTTCGGCGGCGCAGCGGGCGAGTCGGTCCCAGCGGGCCTGCTGGGTGCGCAGAAACTGGATGCTGCCGACAAAGACCAGGAAGAAGCCAACGAAAGCGGCAATTGCGGCG
>CAXFTV010000785.1:0-7461 GCA_964005845.1 uncultured bacterium | reverse complement strand
TTCTCACCCCCGGGTGACTCAATGGAAACGCCCGCCCTTTTTTCCACCAGCTTCAAGTGGGCGAATCCCTGTGGGACATCCAGGCGCAATTCATCGATCTCAATATCTTCCAAACCCGCATTAGACCAGAAAAAAACCAGGCGTTCCAACTCGCCCACGCGGAGAAAATCGGTATCCGTCTCCACCCTGCCCAGCGGTACTGTCGCGACGCGCAGCCGGGTTTCGGGCAGAGGTGAGCCAGCGATTTGCGCTGCCTCAGCCCGACCTCCGATAACGAGCTCGCCAGGTTTTTCCCGCTCGATATGGGCTTGCCAATGCAGCGTATCCCGCTGCCCTGCCTGTAGCGGTTTTTGCCATGCGACCTCGGGCTCCCCCTCCAATATAGATAAAACCTCAGGCCATTCCCAGATTAGTTTATCTACCGACCGCCGTTGGGGATCTACATTGTGTATTACCAGTTCGATATCCACTTGTTCGCCGGGGTAAACCCGAGCTGGTTCGATGCTGACATCTAATTGAATCGGGTGTCCCACTTCAAGGCCAAAAGCACTTGAATGGGCGACCTCCCCACTAGCACCCAAAGAGGAAAAAATCATGCCCTCCCAGCGAGTTTCGCTATCAACCCCACTTGCCTTCAGATCGATAAAGAGCGTATCAATGCTCTCCCGACCAAGGGGATTTTCGCCGTAGTCAACCTCCAGCAAAGGTTCGACCGACCGCACTTTTCCCAGGGTGGATCGCACCGTGCCCAAAGTCAGGTCGCGGTGCTCATATTTTATCACCGTACGCAAAAGGGCTTCCCCATCTCCGGGAAAATAATGCATGTACAAAATGGCGGTTTGGGTTAAATTGGGACCGGCGATTCCACTGCTGGCGAAGCGAGCGCTGAAGGTCGAAATTGCCGCTAGTTCTCGACCTCCACCTATGAAGATAAGAGATAGGGCACAAATTAAAGATTTCACTTTGAAGGACATAGAATCCCGTAGATTACCTCCTCGTGGGTATTCAACAATTCATAAAGGGGCTTGGAGGGCCGAAAAAAATCGGAATAAAAGCCCTGAACTCCTTTTTTCACTTGTACTTGCGACCATTTCTACCTTAACATATATGGCCGGTGCTGTCAAGCCATTTCTAGCCCTTTCGCAGCATCCCTTTCAAGGGTTTGGCTAGAAAACTCTTGACTTTAGCACATCTCCCTGAATACGTTAGTGAACCCCCTCTTACACTCGGGCTTTTCAAACAGGTGATTTAACTGTGCTTCAGGCAATTGCGTGCATAATTTTAGGGCTATTACTACTTTTTTTTTTCCTGCCCAGCACAATTGGCCTGCGCGTCGAGCAACCACTCAAACCGGCCCCTTTCAAACTGCAATTGGACTGGGTTTTCTTTATTGGGTTAGCCGGTTTTCGCCTGCATTTCCAACCACCGGCATTGTACCTTTACCCCCTCTTTTTTAACTGGAGCCCCAGACCTGTGCGCCTGCAATTGCGCGGCCTCAAAAAGGCCGCATCAAAAGCACCACGCCACTCCGAAGACGGTGGTCATGCACCGGCAAAATCCGCACCAAAAAAAAAATCAACAGAAATTTCCTTGCCAAAACGCCTTTCCAAAGCTGCCCACCTCTTTGTTGAACCCGGCCTCGGTTTTCTAAGGCATTTAGGAGCGACCATCAAACTCTATAGGCTGCGCTTGAAGGGTCAATTCGGTTTTGAGGATCCGGCAAAAACCGGTCGAATCTACGGCTATTTTAACTCCTTTAAAGCACTTAACAACAAAAACTTTTGCTTTAACCTAACACCCGACTTCGAGTTCCCTGGCATACGCGGAAAGATCGACGTGAAACTTCGCCTGCATTTGGGATATCTGGTCTTTATGGTGCTGGTCTTTGCCGGCAGAGTAAGCTTTCGCTGGCTGGCCATGCATCTTTCCTTTAGCAAGCTCAAACCGTCTTGAGATTTTCTTAGAATGCAACTACAAGCCCCCAAGGAGGGAACCCTCCCATGGCCTCTTATGTAGAAGGATTGATCGAACGAGTCCTAGGCGAACTGCACCAAATCGTAAAAACGGAAACCGTGGTGGGAGACCCGGTCACCGTCGGAGATATGACGCTCATCCCCGTGTCAAAAATTTCCTTTGGCTTTGGGGCCGGGGGGGGGCGGGAAGGAAAAGGTCAAAGCGGCACGGGAGGTGGAGCCACCGTGGAGCCCATTGCCTTTGTCCTCATCGATGCAACGGGCAAGGCCCAGATACTGACCTTGCGCGAAAAAGAGGCGGGATTGGGCCAACTGGCCGAACTGATGCCCGAAGCGCTTGCCAAGATAAAAAGTTTCGTCGGCAAAAAGAAAAAAGGAGACGCGGCAGAAGACGATCCCACCTCCACCCCGAAAAATCCGGACGAGTAGACTTGAGGATCGGGCTCAGTGGTGATCGCTGCTGGTTGGGAAAAGCTTGAAACAACCGTCCAGGACAAGATGGGTGTACCAACCTACTATACTGGCAACCAGAAACACTAAATGTTCTTCTAATATCTGAGTGACATTAATCCAGGAAAACTCGCCAAACCAGATCTGTCTGACACGCCAGTATTCGTACGTGGCTCCCAGCAACACTGGAACCAGTAAAGGGCTGATTTTGCGATGGGTCCATCCCCGGTGATGATCCAGCAATGGCAGAACGGCCAGGATACCCAGCAATGTAGCCAACTCGTATTGCTCGTTCCAACCCAGATAAACCAGGACCAAAAAAACCCATCTGAAAAACCAGCGCTGGACTAAAGAGGCGGTATCCAGATCCGGAAAAAGGGAAAAGAATACCGTGACCCCGCATACAGCCGCCCACACTCGGTAATCCCCTCCCGGGATATAACCCCAGTGCGCCGCCAGTCCAGTCAGCGTGATACCCGCTACCATACCACCGCTTAAATGACCTTTGAAGGTCATGTGCACCTCGCAGTATCTATTTTAGGCAAATCTCAAAGGGCAAGCCGACCACTTGGCTTGATCGCAATTCACAATGGCCTGTATTTGCTGAATTTTATATCTGGGCAGCAGCTAGTTTATTTATCTTTCGATTCCCCTGCTGCAGAAAAAGCTGCCCACAAGCCGCATCGATATCGCGGCCCCTGCTCTCCCGCACTGTTACAGCTACGGAAGTGTGCGCTTCAAGTATTTCTACAAAACGGCTCAGACGTCTCTGGGAGGGACGCCGATAAGCAGTTTGGAGGCCAAGCTCGTTGTAGGGAATCAGATTGATCTTGCAGGGCAACCCACGGGACAGCGCTGCCAACTGCAGAGCATCATGGTCGGCATCGGTCACGCCGGCCATCAACACGTATTCAAAAGTGACGCGCCGGCCACGCAACTCGTAAAATTCCTGGGCGGCTTCCAGCAAATCGGCAATCTTATATTTGCGATTGATCGGCATTAGCCGTTCGCGCAATTCATCGGTGGTGGCATTTAGTGAAATCGCCAGTCCGATGTTCAACTCTTCGCGCGCCAGTTTGCGGATACCGGGGAGATAACCAGCCGTGGATACCGTGATTCTGCGCCCCCCAATGCCTGGTCCGGCTTCCAATCCCATAAGCTGAATCGCCTGCACCAGATTATTATAGTTTAAAAGCGGTTCTCCCATTCCCATCATGACCACATTGGTCACCCGCTCACCGCGCTCTTGCAAAACCCTGTCGACCTGCAACAACTGATCGACGATCTGAGCAGCACTCAAATTTCGCACAAATCCCATCCTGCCGGTAGCGCAAAAACTGCAATCGAGTGCACAACCCACCTGCGAAGAAAGACACGCCGTGCGGCGCTTGCCCTCGACGATCAAAACTGATTCAATCCGCTCTCCGCCGGGCAACTGAAAGAGAAACTTGTGGGCCTGCCCGGTGTCCGATTCGCGGCACATTAGCTTCTGGAGTTCACTAACCCAGGCTATCTCTTTGAGCTCCTCTCTGAATTTTCTGGACAAATTTGTCATCTCGTCCAGGTTGGCTACTCCCTTGTCGAATATCCAGCTTTGCAACTGCTGCGCCCTGTAGTTCTCCTGCCCCATTTGCATTACAAATTCGCGTAACTCGCCCGGCAATAGGCCCTTCAGGTCTACCCTCTCCCCGGGTTCGCTGGCGATATTTTCCGCGTCTGACATTTTTTTTAAAAGTAGTTTTATGTCTTGCCAAGGACTCGAAAGTCCTTGACGCTTTCACCACATAGGTTTATTATAATAAACATCTTGTGCTAAAAAAGGTCAACGCTTCCGGTGGCCTTTCCCTCGCGCCCCCCCGCGTTGGCCAATGTTCCTCCTCACGTCCTCAACAACGTCCGGTTCTGTTGAAAACCCATCTATCTTCAGCCACCTGGTTCTGGGCCAGTCTGATCTTTTTGCTCCTGCTGGTAGGCATCCGCTTTGAAATCCTGCAGCGGCGAACTCTGGCCAATCAAGATCCACCCGGAACCCTGGTGGCCTTCAAAGCGGCGCAAATCAACATCTCTGAGACCGCCTCAAAACCACAATCCAGGCCGGAAAGTGCCCCCCCCGCCTACGCCTTTATCGGCCCCATCGCATCCACCGAAAGTATTGACGAACCCATTTTCCCCCGTCAGGCCATCATAGATACCCTGCGCCGCGACGACTCGATCTACCTATCACTCAAAAAACACCGCATTTCCGAGGCACAGATCGTCCAGCTAACCCGGGCCCTCAAGAGCGTCTTCAACTCGAAGAAAGAGTCAAAGCCAGGGGATATCTACACCCTTGCAACCCAGACCAACAACGCCATCCAGTATTTCAAGTACATACCTCGCCTGGCACCGCACCGTCCCGTCCTCATTGAGCGCAAAGCGGGCCAACTGGCGGCCCAACGCCTCGACCTGCCTCTGGACACCCTAATCGTCGTCGTCCAGGCCAGTATCGAGGACAATTTATACAATGCTATAAGCACTGCCGGTGAGGGGCCAGAACTCATCGATCTCGTGGCAGACGATATATTCGGCTCGGTAATCGAATTCTCAAAACACACCCGCAAAGGGGACCGCATCGGCATAATATTCGAAAAGTTCTACCTGCGGGAAAAATTCATCGACTACGGCCGGATTCTGCTTGCCAACTACGATGGCCAGTTCGTATCCCAGCTCGCGGTTCACTACATAAGTCCAGAGGGTCATAAAGGCTACTACGACGACGCGGGAAAATCTCTAGCCCGCATGTTCCTGCTCAATTCCCTGCCATACCGGGCGCGCATAAGTTCCTCCTTCAGCCGCAGGCGCTTCCACCCAATTTTGAAGAGGCCCATTCCCCATCTTGGTACCGATTACGCCGCCCCCACTGGCACCAGAGTCCGGGCAACAGCTCGCGGAACTATCGTACATGCAGGCTGGAAAGGGGGCTACGGCAAACTAGTAGAAATTAAACACCCCAATGGCTACCGCACCCGCTATGCCCACTTGAGTCAGATTTCCGTCAAGAAAGGCCAGCACGTCCCACAGGCAGCTACGATTGGCAAGGTCGGAGCCACGGGACGGGCAACGGGGCCCCATTTGCACTACGAGGTGATCAAGAATGGCAGCCATCAAAACCCCGAAACACTAAATAAAAACGTCAAGGGCAAACCATTGCCCAAAAATCACCTCCAGGCCTTTGCAGCCCACCGAGACCGCCTGCTGAGACAGCTCGAGTCAGACCAACCGCCCCCCGGTAGCCCGCCTGTCCTGACGGCAAAAAAAGACAATTAGACCTGCCCTGGCACCAGGTGAAATAATCCCGGCCTGCGTTTCCCTCAAGCCCTATTTAAGCAGCATGGGCACGGCGCATTCTCTCGCCCAACTAGTCGCTGGCTTTTGCAGAGAATACTCCTAGCAGCGAGAATAGATCCATAAAACGCCTTCCCTAGCCCGCTATTTGCGCATGCTTCTATGGACCACTCGTGCGGAACTTGACACCAGGCGGCACTTTTTATGTATTCAAGAGTATGGACGAAAACTTCTTGCAATCTATTGAGGATCTGGCAGAACGCGACGGGCGTTTTAAAAAGGACGCCTATTTGTTTATTTACGATGCCCTTCAGTATACAGTCGAGAAGCTGGGTAAGACCGACCTACCGACAGAAGAACGGCACATTTCCGGACGTGATTTATTATATGGCATCAGCGAGTTTGCCCTAGATCAACTGGGCCCATTGACTCGCTCTGTCTTTGCCCACTGGGGAATCTACAAAACGCGGGATTTTGGCGAGATCGTCTTCAATCTGGTCAATGCTAAATTGATGAGCAAAACGGAAAGAGATAATATTGAAGACTTTATCGATGTCTACGATTTTGCCGATGAATTCGACTGGAAAAAGCGCAGGGCAAATTTCAAACGCCTGCCGGCTTAGGTACACATGAGAATCGCCTACTTCGACTGTTTTTCGGGCATCAGCGGCGACATGGTACTGGGTGCCCTCGTCGATGCCGGTCTCGATCCTGCCTTACTACAGACCGAGCTGGGCAGACTCGACCTTCCGGGTATTACGACCTCCTTCAAACCGACGCAAAAACATGCCATTGCGGCTACCCAGGCCGAAGTTCGCTGTGCTGATAAACCTATTTCGGCTTCGGAGGAATTCCACATCCACCTGGACCGCCCCAGTCCACTGCGCCCTCCTTTTGCCGCAGGAGCAAAAAGTTCTGCAAGCCATGCGCACCATCAGCTCAAAGATATTTTGGCCATCATCCGCACCAGCGGCCTCGACGACCATGTGAAAAACACCTCTGCAAAAATCTTTCAGCGCCTGGCCGAGGCCGAGGCCCAGGTCCACGGCATGCCCCCCGAACAGGTCCACCTCCACGAGGTAGGCGCCATCGATGCGGTCGTAGACATCGTCGGAACCCTGGTCGGACTCCAGTTGCTGAACGTCGACGTCGTCCATGCCTCCCCCCTCCGCTTCGGCACTGGTTTCGTCCAGTGTGCCCATGGCCGCTACCCCGTACCCGTACCCGGGGTACTGGCCCTGTGCAAAGACGTTCCCACGGAGCAAACCGAGATTCGCGCCGAACTCGTTACCCCAACTGGTGCTGCTTTGATTACCACCCTGGCCAAATCCTTCGGCCCTGCCCCGGCGTTCCGTCAGGAGCGAGTTGGCTACGGTGCAGGTCGCCGCGATTTGAAAGAAATACCCAACCTGCTCAGGGTGCGCATCGGCGAGACCCTCCACGCCTTGCCGCAAGACAGGGCGGTGCTGGTCGAAGCAAATATAGACGACATGAACCCCGAGATCTACGGCTACCTGTTCCAGCTATTGCTGGAGCGCGGCGCTAGAGATGTCTACATAACTCCTGTCTACATGAAGAAGGGGCGCCCGGGCAGTCTTTTGAGCGTTTTGGTAGACGAGGATAAACTCGACGAAATAACTCACACCCTCCTGGCGGAAACGACGACCATCGGCGTGCGCCACCACCAAGTCGAGCGCCGTAAACTCGAACGAAG
>CAXFTV010000784.1:0-5657 GCA_964005845.1 uncultured bacterium | reverse complement strand
TGCCCTTCTTCGAGCACCCGGCTCTGTATTACCACGCCGTTGCAGACTACCTCGATCCGCCGCAGAGGATAAAACGAACTCCACTCCACACTGATCCCCAGCCGCCGGCTCCCGGCGACCTCGATTCGCCCTCCTGGTTGCTGCCCATCCACCGCCAGAAAGAGCGCCGGCCCATTGGTAATAAAAGTCCGTCCCGCACGCAGGCCTTCGAGCCAGCTGGCGTAGTTGAAATCCTCCCCACTCTGTACGTAAACCCGATTATTGGAACAAATGAACCAGTCCGAACCGGTCGAAGCCGGTAGCGGGATACCGCAGTTGAGCAGGTGGTACCAAATATCGTATTCCAGCTCTTTCCAGGATGGATCAAAAAGATTAAAAGCATCCAGCTTGCCCAGAGCGGCAGCCACCGGGGCCTCCATGCCCCTGCCATTGTGACACCACAACACGAGACCTCCCTGGGTCCGAGCATCGTCGCAGGCATAGCAAAGGGGCGGATAGTCCGGATCAAAGGCACTTACCAGATCACCGCGGCTGACTGGCTCCACCAGGTTGCGCAGATTGAGCAGCATGACGTGGCCATAACCGCCGCCGTGGTGGGCATTGTGACGACTTTCTTCACCGCAATCGACCAGCCGGTGGGCGGTGGAAAAATCCGTCATGAAACCGATTGGATATTTGTTGCTGGCGTAGGGAATTTCACCCCGCTGCAAAATGCTGACGGCAGTAACGCTCAGATCGTTTACCTCCGGATCCAGGCGCAGGCGCTCGTCTGGTTTTCCCTCCAGCTCGTCGTAGTGGATATGGGTATTGCCAGGGTACCAGTGCCGCGCCGGCAGATCAACCCAGCGCTCTAGCTGGAGCTCTACCTCCACTGCCCCTTTGGAGGGTACGGATACCACTTGGTGCAGGGGTTTGTACTCGGTGCCGCGCTCGACCAGGATATCGGTGGAACCCCGCGGCACATTGAGGCTGAATTCGCCGCCGCAGTAAAAGAATGGTACGCCCGGTCCCACCTTCATAATACTGTCGGCCGGATGCAAGGGACTTCCAGAGCTGCTCAAGACGTTCACTTTGGCAGCGACCGGGGCGCCCGAAAGAGCATCGCGTATTAGACCTTTTAATATAGCCACTACTGGTATCTCTCGGCGAACTTAGCCACTGCGCTTTGCACCGTCACCATGCCCAGAGAAACCCGGTGCTCAAAACTACCAAACATGCCCATTTCGGTACCAAATGCCAGCCCATGCACACGCGAGGCAAAGTCGGCCAGGTTCAGGCCCTCGCCGCGAATGCTCGCATCCAGCCAGTAAACTCCTCTCTCCGAGCGCCGAAACCAGGTATCCTCCAGGGTGGCATCCCCCTCCAATCCATCGGGAGTGGACAGCACCACTATATCCCTATCCTCTGCCAGTGTAGCCCCCGCGGCCGCAATCGCCTGGATAGTCGCACTGGCGATGCTCTGAGCCCAGGCTTCATTTTCCTCATCCTGCTGGTGGCGCGCCGACAGCCAGTAGCGATCTTCCATCATCTGAGACTCGTGCAAGTCGAAACAAATACCCGGATTGATCTCGGCCATCAACTGGCGGGCACAGCGCGCTTCGACCGGTGCCCAGAGCGTGTCGTGGAACCTGTTCAGGTGCAAAATCTCGCCCTCCGGGCTGACGATCAGGGTGTAGGCACGGCCAAAATTACCCGTTCCTTCGACCCCTTCCTGTCCCGGTGTCATAAAAATTCGTCGCCCCCTAAGAGGCTCTATGGTTTCGGGATGTTCTCTTTCCAGTTGCTGCAGACGCCGGTAAAAAAACCACTGCGGGCAGATGCGCCCGGGAGCGGGCCGACTGCTGGCGTAGCCAATGTCGCCCAAGAGCGACAGCACCATATCTTCCTCCTCGAAAAGGACCTCGCCCTCCTGGCGCAGAAGGCTCTCCACCTTCTCAAAGGAATCAAGTTCGCCCGGATCTTCTCCCAACCCTCCCCTCAAAGCATAGCGGTAACCATTGAGGCCAATTGGATCGCGACTGGGTATTATGTAGACCTTATGCTCGGTATCGAGCGCCTCAATCAACTCGACCGCCGCGCTCACCCCGGCCTGTTCGGTAGAATGGCTGCCCGCCGTAATAAAAACGGCCGGTTCCTTTTCTCCTCCACATCGGACTGCAATGATGGGAGATTTTCCGTCGGGGGGGTAGCCCAGCTTGCGCACCGGCCGGCCGCTCTGACTAACGCGCTCGAGCAACTCATCATAATTGGCATATATTTTCATAGTTTCTTCTCCCTTGGTAAACCAATTTAATATTGCAAACTCACTGACGCCGAAATCTTTCTTTAAATACCGCCAAATCCCCCTCCCGGCAAAAGTGCAGCTCAGCGTTAAACCAGGAGGTTTAAAGCAAGTGTATCAGAACCCGGCCAGACGAGCCGGAGCCCATCTAACCCCGGGCAACCTTGCACTCTTTAAATAGTTTTTTATGCTCATTATAATGCATCTAAGCCCTTGGCCCAAGGCCCCAATGCCTGCCCACTCCCCCCAACAATATATATTCTCAGCAATCCCGCATCACTATCAAACCCAGAGGAAATAACCATGAGCCGAGTAGCGCAACTAACCGAAGCTGAGCTGAATGTCGCCCAAAAATCTATCTTCGATGCTATTATCCAATCCAGAGGCAGTATCTCCGGCCCTTTCCGAATCTGGCTCCACAGCCCGGAATTCGCCCAGCGGGCCCAGAGCCTGGGGGAATTTGCACGCTATAAAACCTCCCTCAAAGCACGGCAAAGTGAACTGGCAATCCTGCTTACGGCCCGCCATCACAATTGCCAGGTCGAATGGTCCCTGCACGAAAACTTCGCTCTCGAAGCCGGTCTCGATCCACTTGTAATAGACGGAATCCGCGAAAAAACTATCCCCGAGTTTCCCCAGCCTGACGAAAAAGCCATCTATGAGTTTTGCACCGAACTACTGCAGCAAAACTTCGTCCAGGATTCAACCTTCGCAGCAGTCCGGGATCATCTGGATAAACAAGGTATTGTCGAACTAGTGGGAATCATAGGGTATTATACTCTCGTCGCCATGACCCTGAATGCCTTTCAGGTACCGCTGCCCGACGAAACACCAGCGCTGCTACCGGATTGTCCGACCTTCACTTGAACAGGCGGCACAAAGTCGCCGGCAGTTCGACCTGCGCACCGCGCCGCTGCACTGTAAAAGCTGCGATTTCAGTAGCTGCCTGCAAGGTTCGTTGCAGACTCACCCCCCGCAGCAAACCTGCAACCAGAGCGGCACAAAAGGCATCGCCGGCGCCGACGCTATCCAAAACCTCCACCCGCGGAGCCGCGCTGCGGAAAACGCCCCCGGGGACGTGCAATTCCGCCCCTTCTGCACCCAGGGTTATGGCCATCATTTCCAGATCGAAACACGCCAATACCTGGGCTGGAGTTTCCAGCCGAACCAGTTTGCGTATCGCGCTCCATTCCGCAGCACTGTCTTTCAGGATACTCGCCTGTTTGAGGCCATCCAGGACGATTTCCCGAAAGGCAAAGCCCGGTCGTAAATTGACATCAAAGAGGATGTGCCTGGGTCCCAATGCCAGTAATTTTCGCAGGCTCGCACGATTTAGTTGACTGCCCTGTGCCACGGTGCCGAGATAGACCAACTCAGGAGCAACGCGCACCTTTTCGGGCAGCTCGATGTATTCCCAAGCGACGTTCTTGTGGATATCGAACGCTGGCTCTCCATCTACCACCCGGACATCCACAGTGCCGGTGGGTTCCGACCTTTCGCCAATCCAGGAAATAATCCCGGCTCGCGCTAGCAGGGACTGCACCGAAGCCCCCAATTCATCGCGCCCGACCGCGCTCAATACCGCCACCGGAATTCCGAGCTGATTCAGGTGCCAGGCGAAGTTAAGGGGTGCACCTCCCAGACAAACATTATCTGCGAAACAATCGAAGAGCACCTCCCCGAAGGCAACTGCCCGAGGTTTTGACTCTTGCATATTTTATCCCATCTGAGTTAGGAGATTTCATAATAACAAACTTGCCTATTTGCCACCAGGCACCTGAAGATGCTTCTTTTTCTAAACCAATCTTGGGGGAATCTTAGCTGAACGACTATTTTCGCCAGCCGATAAAAAGCCCGACTCCAGTGCCCATGGTGGCTGCCTATCCCCCATCGCGCCGAGCGGTGGTGGCCTATGGACACTGCCGGGCACCTAATCATAACGAGGAGAACGAATAGATGCCAACCACCTATCGAGCAGGAATCATTGGCTGCGGCAGCATCAGCGGTGCTCATGCCAGAGGATATCAGGGCCTCGACAATGTAGAAATCGTGGCGATTGCCGATCCCGTTCGGGAAGCCCTGAACCAATTCGGCCAACAATTCGGCATTCAAAAGCACTACCTGGATGCCCGCCAGATGCTTGATGAAGAAAATCTGGACATCGTCAGCATTGGCACCTGGCACAAGCTCCACGCCCCCATAACCATCGCCGCCTGTGCCCGGCGCCCAAAGGCAATCCTATGCGAAAAACCCATGGGCACCAACCTGGGCGAGTGCGATGAGATGTTGATCGCCGCCCGACGCAATGAAGTCAAACTGGCCATTGCCCACCAGCGCCGCTTCAATCCGGCCTGGAACCGGGCGCGCGAACTCATCCTCGAAGGTGCAATAGGCGAACCCCGCCAGGTCAACGCCAGGGGCGGTCAGGGGCTGCTCAATGATTGTTCTCACCTGCTGGACATGATGCGCTATGTCATGGGCGACCCGGACGCCGAATGGGTCCTTGGCAATATAGAGCGCAAGACCGACCGCTACGAGCGCGATATCCGCATTGAGGATCGCAGCGGTGGCATCATCCGGTTCAGCAACGGCGCTATCGGCCAGCTCTTGCAGGAATTGGGGGGGCCCAACTACCAGGGAGGCATCTTTTACGGCACCGATGGCATCATTGAATTAGACGAGCAGAAGGTTCGGTTGCTGCACAACCGCGCCGCCGGGTGGGAAGAGCATCCCGGGGAGGGCGAGGATCCACACATCGCCCAGGCGCGCGAACTGGTTGCCTGGATCGAAGGCGAAGTCGAACACCGGGGCGAGGCGCAAAACGGCCGGGCCGCCATCGAGATCATCATGGCCATTTATGAATCAGCCCGTCTGCACGAAGTGGTCAGCCTGCCGGTGCGCACCATGTGTTCGCCCCTAGATGAGATGATCGACCAGGGCGACTTGCCGGTCGAACGTCCCGGCCGCTACGATATCCGCGCCTTTTTGCTGCGCGGAGAATCTATGCAACCAGAGCCAGAATAAATCCTGGCACACCAGACAGGAGTGGGGGGCTGGGGAAAACTGCCATCCACAGCGGGCCTAGCGATCAACCATTCAGCGTCGCCAGCAGGGCTTTGACATAACCCACGGCAAAGGCCGCGGCGATCTTCTGGTGCGAATCATCGGCATTGTAATTGGGCAAATGATCGATCTGCAGACCGCCATCGAAGCCGACTTCTCGGAGGGTACTCAGCACTTTAAACAAATTCATATCCCCATCGCTCATGGCTACTTCCTCATAGCCACCGGCCGTGGGGATCTGCCCGCGCACATTGCGAATATGGGTGTGAAATATAAGTCCCTTAAGCGCAAAGGAACGTATATCCGCCAAAAT
>CAXFTV010000783.1:0-4344 GCA_964005845.1 uncultured bacterium | reverse complement strand
CCAGTTCCCGCCGCAACAAATCTTTTCCTTTTAAATTGGCCCTTTGATCCTTAAACCCCATACAGAGATGACTCTGATGAATGGGCATCCCCACCTCCTGATGCCCCCCAATGATTGTCCCTGTGTCGATGCCGAAATTTCGCCTGTTGGGCCCCCTTTTCAAAGGTTTTCGTTTTTCAACAAAGTTTTGTACCTGGTATAGAATTCTTTCCGCCTCGACATCGCCGCAGACAAATAGACTCATATTCGCCGGATGGTAGAAAGCACTGTGGCAAGCCTGTAGAATCTTTTCGTCAATTGAGCGAATGCTCTCAATAGTCCCCGCGATATCCACTCCCAGGGGATGCCCGGGGTACAGACTTTGCATCAGGGCGAAGAAACTTACCCACTCGAGACTGTCTTGGTAGAGCTGAATTTCCCGGGAAATAATTTCGCGTTCCCGCTCCAAACCTTCGGCAAGCAGCTCAGATTCGAGAACAAAATCCAACAACAGATCGAGGCAAGGCCCAAAACTGTCGATGCAGGAAAAAAAATAGGCAGTGCTGGTAAAACTGGTGTGGGCATTTACCTCTGCACCCAGGGCTGTAAATCGCTCTGAAATATCCCTCCCCTCCCGCTCAAAAATCCGATGCTCGAGAAAATGGGCAACTCCCGCGGGAATCTGGACTTGCCCATACCCATTAACACCCCCAAAAGACTGATCTATAGAGCCGAAATCGACCGCCAACAAAGCTTGCTTTTGCAGGGTGCCACTTTTGGGCAGGATGTAAATGGTGAATCCACCCGGTAAATCATCGTAGAAAAGAGTTTCGGCAAGTGCCGCATTTTCGACCTGTATCATTGAGCGGCCACCCCATACTCAATAAACGAAAAAAGTAGTATCCAGTTCCACCTTCCGAGCAACACGGCTTATATCTTCACAGCGCACAGCTTCGAGCCGCCGCCGAAATTCGTCGCGGGAGAGCTCTAAATCGGCGATTCTAGCGTGCAAATAAAATCGCACTAGACCTTCGCGATCGTCCTGCAAAGCGACCAAGCGCTTTACCATCAGCGAGCGCACCCGCTCCAGTTCATCCGCGCCCACCCACATTCTCATCTTATCAAGTTGCACACCAATCTTATGATTCACCTCGGAATAATCGTCTTTCTCAATCCCGGCGTTCAAAAATAATAGGCCACATAGGGGTTCGAGTTGTGATTCGATAAAATAACAAAGACCCTCCTCCTCCCGTATAAAGCGGAACAATCTGGAATGGGCATCGCCACCAAAAAGGGCATTAAATAATACCAGGGCGGGAAAGTTTGGGTCGACAATATCTATCTGCGTGCGATATCCCAGAACGAGCTTACCCTGACTTATTCCCTGGAATTCACTGACTTCGCGGGGCGATTCCACCCTCTTTTGAGCGGGAATACGCCGCGAATTGACGTAGGGTTGCCGCCCACCCGTGAACAGATCAGAGCACAAATCCAGCAGCCTTTCCGGTGCCGTTCGACCACTGATAAATACATCGATCGGATTATGCGCCAGAATTTTTCTGTGGAATCCAAGTAAATTGATGCAATTAATGCCGCGGAAATCGCGATATTCGCCCAGGTTGGAAAGACCGAAGGGTTCATTGCGACACATGGCCGCAACACAGCTTCGGTGGGCATAGGCCATCTTATCGCTGAAAATTGAATCCTGACGCAGTTTTAAAGCCTTTTTTTCTTGCTTGAGGAAATCGCTCCGAATGCCCTTGCCTTCTCGTACAGGGTGGTAGAGGATTTGTTGCAGAAAGTCGAAAGCACGTTTGAGAAGGTCTTCATCTGCTGGTAAAAAACAATCATCTATCACTTCGAATGAGAGGTGAATAAGCTGCTGGTCTCCCACCTGTTCGACATCCACGGCATAAGATGCACCATACATCTCGTCGACACAGCGATTCATGCTCTGCATATCAGGCCACCGCTGCGTGCCGCGCTCGAGTAGCCGCCCTAGCAAAGCCATGCGGGTGTTGCGTTTGGGCTGGAGCAACTCCCTAATAAAAATATCAACTGTGGTGGATTTATAAATCGACGTTTGATGAAAATGAAGACTAATGCCGTTTTTCAGGCACAGAGAGGAAAAGTCTCCCTGCTCGAACTTTGACATTTTACTTTTCTTTAAAGCTCTATTTTGCGAATAGCGCTAGCGTCGCCACCAAAACCCGCCCAATTTCCGCAATAAAACCTGTGCACAATGCCTGGCACCCGGTCAAAAAGAGAAAAACCCTTTTAGGCTACATACCATGCTGCGGCAATCTCTCAACTTGCTGCTGAAGAAAGGCTAACTTGTTGGATTAGCAGGATAAATGTACGGAGATCAGTGCCGCCTGGCAAACAACTCTTCCCTCCTCCGGCAATCTTTCAATGAAGAATTGATTCCCTCTTCGCTTGCAATGACTCTGTGCAATCGAGCATTGAGATAGCGCGCTAGCTCATTTATGGAAAACGACCCAGGGAAGGGGATACAGGACCAAAACGCGGCATTTTTTCCCGGGTATGACGGAAAATATGTTTGCGATTTTTCGCCCTGGCTAATTGGGCCCCCATTTAGAGGCCCTTGTCGTTAGCCTATATGGGTTTTATGTTAAGACGAAGGAAACCATAGCAGTAAATTTAGCATACCATAAAGACAATTGATCCCAACCCATGAACCCTCTGGATAACATAAGTATTGTCCTGGTCGAACCGGCCAACCCGGGAAATATAGGGGCCACGGCCCGAGTTTTGAAAAATACCGGTCTATCCCGCTTAATCCTCGTAAACCCCGGTATCTGGGACACACCAGAAACGCGCTGGATGGCCCATGGTTCGGAAGATATTCTGGATTCATGCGAGGTCTATCCAGATCTTCCCAGCGCCATTTCGCAGGCGCATTTAGTCCTTGGTACTACACATCGCCTAGGACGCTCCCGGGATATAATCACTTCTCCGCGTGAGGCCATCGGCGAGGTGGCACCGCGCGCCCACCACCACCATATCGCACTCGTATTTGGGCGCGAAAAAGACGGCCTATGGCGCAGTGAACTGCTCCACTGCCACCAACTGTTGCGCTTTCCTTCGGCCGTCTCTTACCCATCCTTAAATCTCTCCCACGCCGTGCTATTATTTGCCTACGAATTTTTTTATGCCCTGAGGGAAATACAGCCGCCCCCCGCAGCCGACCTTGCCACTGCTGCAGATAGAGAAAGACTCTATTCGCATATTGGCGAATCGATGGAGGCAATTGAGTTCCGGCCATACAACGATGACCCCAATAATTTTGCCCGGGCGCTACGACGTTTTTTTAACAGAATACCTCTGGAGAAAAGGGATGCTATGATAGTCCATAAAATTTGCGCTCAAATCCTCAGATTTGCCTCCAGGTACCGCCCCTCATGATAGGCTGCAAAACCCCTTTCCCACCAAAGGTCAAAGGAAATATCTTTCTTTACAACCAGCGCTTAAACCACTTCAGCGCCCGGCCTTCCATATCAGGTGGGAAATTGTGTCCCGCATCGGGTTCAATCCACAACTTCAGGTGCTGTTCTTTGCCCATGGCCGCATAGCTACGCCTGGCCACTTCGTAAACTTTGCGAGCGGCTGCCGGGGGGATGTGTGAATCTTTCTCTCCACTCAACAAGAGCAAGGGTTTGGGAGCCACCTTAGCAGCTACGCGCGCAGCATCTGCCTGATCTAGGCCGGGGTAAGCCTCTCTGAATGCTTTCAGGGCTTGCTCACCGCCGCTACCAGAGCGCATCAATTTGCGCCCCAGTCCCAAACCCCCGAATATTTTTTCCCACGCGTTTTCCCGGAAAACTTCTTCCCAGCTAAGCTGGCCACCTACCGATACTACCACCTTAACTCTTGAATCCAGTGCGGCTATGAACAAGGCCTCAACTCCTCCCATCGACAAGCCCAACATACCCACTCGATCAGCAGCTGCTTCACTCCGGCTCTCGACATAATCAAGGGCCCTCATCAAGTCGCAAACCGATTCTCCCCAAACCTTTAGCAAACCCTTTTCACTGATGGCATTTTCGAGATCCCCCTCGCGCTCCCCATGATAGGGTCTATCGATGCTGAGAACAAAAAAGCCCTGATCCGCCCAGCGGGGAATCAGGTCAAAAGGTCGTAGTAGATCTTCTTTTTTATTGGGCGTCCCTGGCATGCAAAGAACTACCGGGAGAGGACGGAAACGGCCCATCTCCGAATAGCATAATAAAGCCGGAACAATTTGATTGTTGCAACCCCGGAATTGCACCTCTTCGAATATCAGATCCCGGCGTTTCCAGCTTTTGATGAGGCGGGCTTGAAGCGGGTTGCGTTGATCGGATATTT
>CAXFTV010000782.1:0-6628 GCA_964005845.1 uncultured bacterium | reverse complement strand
GGAGACTAGCGCTCTATCCAGCTGAGCTAATAGGCCATTTGGCTCAGATCACCCTCTTCTTATGCCGATTCTTTCTCAGTCTCTTTTTGCGTTTATGAGTAGCGATCTTATGCCGCTTTCTCTTCCTGCCACACGGCATCCTTTTTTTCTCCTGGTTTATGTTCCTGTTCGACTCTGGCCCTGATTTCTTTAGAGGGCTTGAAAATAGGCGCGCGCCGACTCGAAATCTTTACCTCAGAGCCGGTCCTTGGATTGCGCCCGGTGCGGGGGGCGCGTGTAACTGATTTAAATGTCCCAAAACCGCGGATTTCTATATGCTCCCCGCGTTCCAAAGATTCAATCACCGACTCGAGAAAACCATCCACTACAACTGCTACATCGGTTTTAGTCAAGCCGGTACCCTGAGCTATCTGGCGCACTATATCAGCCTTGGTCAAGGCTGTACCTCCAATGGGTGAAATTTATGAAAATTGAATTTAAAAACATCCCACATTTAAGGAAAACTAAGAATAGATATTGTCAGGAGAGTTGTCAAGAGCAGAATGCCTCAGAGTATACAAATGGTGCGCATCTAAAACTCCTCATTTTGGGGCAGGCTGCATTACGAAAACCTCTTCCACTTTCGCAAAATCCACCCCGGACTCCAGAATGACTTTTTTGAATAGCGGGTCCCGTCTCCGATTCTGCACATCGACAATTTTCCCAATCAAGATTCCCTCGGGAAACCTTCCCCCCAAACCAGAGGTCACAACTCGATCTCCAATTTTAATGGCATTATTTGCTTCGTTGGCCTCTATGTAGCGCAATTCAAAAAAGCTGTCCTGCATTCGAGAAACAATCCCCTGGGCTCTACTCTCCTGCACCACTGCGCTTACCCGGGATCGCCTAATGAGTTGGACCATTGAGGTGTGTTTTTCAACTTGGGTCACATGCCCGACCAGCAAACCTTCCGAGGTCACCACGGTCCAATCCTTCCCCACTCCCCGGTCGGCTCCGGCATTAATTTTTATTGTATCGAAAATAAGGTCTGAATCCCTTGCGACTACTTCTGCAGGCACAGTAACTTCAGGCGCTTTCCTTTGTTTGAGACCAAGAGCGAGACGCAACCTGTCATTCTCAAGTTCCGCCTCGCGCAATTCAAGATTTTCGAGGGATAGTTCAACATTGCGCTGCAAAAGAAAGCGGCTTTTTTCCACGTTCCGGGCCGAATTTATGGCCCACGAAAACAACCACTGGGTGGAATTCAAGGTAAAAAAATGCCCTCTATCGGCAATGGAGTGTTGGTAATCGGAGGGAAGCCCTTTAAGAAATAAGGCGATAACGCTAGCGACGACAATGGCCAAATAATCCCGCTTTACAGGCAAATGACTATATCCTCTTTCAATAAAGGACCTTTTTAAACCGATCGAATTCTTCTAGAATCTTCTTATTGCCTCTGACTACTGCAGCGAGGGGATCTTCGTCGTCGACAAAAGCGGGCAAACTGGTCCCCTCGATTAAGCGCTCCTTTAAACCTTTCAACTGGCTTCCTCCCCCACATAGAATCATGCCACGGTCCAGAATGTCGGCCGCCAGTTCGGGGGGGGTCCTTTCTAAAGCGCGTCTTACCCCAGCAACGATTTGATCAATTGGATCGGCAAGTGCTTCGCGTATTTCACCGGAGTCTATAGTCAGTGTTTTGGGTATGCCATCCATCAAATCGCGGCCGGTAACATTAGCTTCTATCTCGGGATCCAGCGGCATCGCCGAACCAATTTCATGTTTGAGTCTTTCGGCATTGGGGGGGCCGATGAGCAGATTGTATTTCTTGCGCATCCATTCTATGATGACCATATCCATAACATCCCCAGCAACGCGAACCGATTCCTGAGTTACAACGCCGGAGAGTGAGATTACAGCGATTTCTGTCGTGCCTCCCCCAATGTCGATGACCATAGAACCAACTGCCTGCTCGACGGGCAACCCCATGCCAATGGCTGCGGCCATTGGCTCGCTGACGAGATGCACTTCGCGGGCGCCGACGTGTTCACACGAATCGCGCACTGCCCTTTTTTCAACTTCGGTACTTCCAGAGGGAACGGAAATGACGATCCGGGGCAAAACCAGATATTTTCGGTGCTGTACCTTGCGGATAAAATGTTTAATCATCTCTTCGGTAACTTCAAAATCCGCAATTACACCATCTTTTAATGGGCGAATTGTTTCGAGGTCGGCGTTGGTCCGCCCCATCATCTCCTTGGCCTCTATGCCCACGGCTATGGGTTTTTTTGTCATGATGTGGCGAGCCACTATTGAGGGCTCATTGAGGGCTATGCCTTCCCCTTTGACATAGATAAGGGTATTGGCCGTACCCAGATCAATCCCAATATCATTCGACAAAAACCGCGAAAAAAACTTCATTTTCTGCTCCAGTTAAATCTGTGGGCTCAATTGATGAGAAACTCAGGACTTTTTATTTTTCACATCTGGATTCGAAATCCAGGATTTGAGAATTTTGGCTGCGTCTTCATCGCGCTCTAGAATGAGTTGCTTTATTCTTTCGAGGCGGTTTTCCCGGTTTTCTTCCCGCCGGGTTTTTTTTTCATCTTTGGCCATGATTTGTTTTTAGCTATTTTTTCTTTGCCCCAGAGCACTTTGCTGCCCGAGGAAACCTTTGTCCAATTCCGATCTATTTTATAAGTTTACAACCAAAGATAATCAATTGGATTTCAATTTGCCAAATTGATTGCCGACCTTATATTTTATAGTGTCGATATTACCGACTACTTTCAATAATTTGAGGGGGCAGCAAAAATGAATAAAGCGGCTCGATCAGTACTGCGCAAATTGGGAAACGACCAGAATCTTGAAAACGAACAACAGCAAAGAATTGCACGCGAGGTGGAGGAAAGAGCGCCTCAATCAAGGGAAAGAGCAGACTCTGAAGCATTGGACTCCGTGCCGGAAGAAATGCTGACCGAATCGGAAAAAAGGCATGAAAAATACAGGCGCCAGCAAGCTATGGCAGGGCGCTTTACCCCTGCGGCAGACCGTCTTCCCATCATGACGGCAGAAGAACGCAAAGAGCGTGACAAAGATCGTCCAAACTGGAACCCAAGTGGTTTTGAAGGCCCCATTGAAAAGCTGATTGAGAAATACAAAGACCTCGAAGAAGTAAAGAAACATTTGAGCCTTGGGCAATCAATGAAATACGATTTTACCGAAGATGGAAAAATCGTCGACAAAAAAGGCAATCTTATCTACGACGGTGAAAAAATAGTTTGATTTACTAATAGGTCGACAGCTCAAACGCTAATATTTCTTAGGGTTACTTCCCAGAAAATTATTCCCATCAAGCATTTTTACCGCTTCTCTTCTATTGCCTAAATTCTACGAGGTACATATGCGGATCTTACCAGCCTTTTTGCTAATCGCGGTGATAAGCAGTTGCGGCTCCGAGCAGGATGAACGTGAATTGGCGCCCAAAGGCGCTACTACCGCTTTTGGCAGTGTCGAAGAGGTACGTCAATATATGGATGGGATAGATCCTTATATTGTCCAGGTAAGTAGCATACATCAGAAAATTTACTCCGCTGTAGGTACTTCTTCTATTGCCACTGGTGAAAATCTTACCAAAGTCATCGAGGAAATCGGCGCCATTGCAAAGATGAATAATCTAATCGAGGGTTTTAATAAAATTAAGCCGCCCGCTTTGCTCGCCCCCCTGCACCGTGATATCGAGAAGTTAATGGTTTTGAGGGCCGATTCCTATAGTCTGGCCACACGAGGTTGGGGGTTAGAGGGAGATGAAAAAGGAATGGAATTATACCAGCAGTCAGAAGAAAAACTCAAACAGGCCAATGCCCTCAGCCTTGAACTAAACAACCAATTGGCAGATGTCAACAAGGCACTTCAAACAGCGGCCCAAAACCAGCAACAAGCCAGTTCTGAGTGAGAATTTTCGCCAAAACTGCTGCTCTTCGGGTCCACCTGCAAGCTCCTCCCAAGATTGCCTAAATCCTTTGATTTTTTTAGCCGCCTCCTACTGGGCTTGGCTCTCTCTTCCCTTCTGCACGGGTGCCAGGTAGATTATTATTGGCACCTCTTTCGGGGGCAGGCCAATATTTACTTTAACCGCGAACCCCTGGCTAAAGTAATCTCGGCTCAAAATCTCGATGCGCAAAGGACCGATAAGCTTCTTTTTATTGAAAAGCTGAAAGACTTTGCATCCAACCAGATCGGGCTGGACAAATCCACTAGTTACACCTGCTTTTTCGATACAAAGGGCCAACCAATCAGCTGGAATCTAAGTGCCTCACCCCCCGATCGCTTTGAACCTTATCTTTGGAATTTTCCGCTGATTGGCTCTGTTCCCTACAAAGGTTTTTTTGACAAAGATAGAGGACTCGAAGAAAGGAATCTCCTGCAGTCAAGTGGAATGGACGTTCTCCTAAGGCCAGTTTCCGCCTATAGCACGCTCGGTTTTTTTTCTGATCCGGTCCTCAGCACCATGCTGAATTATTCGCATGACAGACTTGCGGAGCTCATTCTCCACGAACTTACCCACGAGACTATTTATGCAAAGGGCCATACCGACTTTAACGAAAGTCTGGCGACCTTCGTTGGCCAAAGGGGATCACTACTTTTCCTGGCCGAATTATATGGCTCGGAAACCCCGCTGATTGAACAAGCACAAAAACGCCGAGAGGACCAGGCCCGCTTTGGTAATTTCATCACTGGTGTTCTGGCCTCTCTCGATAGTCTTTACTCTCTGGATTTAGCGAGGCAAAAGGTCCTCAAGGACAGAAAGCTGGTTTTTAACCAGGCCAAAAAAAAATATAAAGCCATACAAACAGAATTTAAAATAATAAATTATGATGGTTTCTTAGAGTGGAAAATTAACAACGCTCATTTACTTTCCCATCGACGTTATCACCGCGACCTGGAGAGTTTCCACGAACTATTTAGAATAAAGCATAACCGCCTAGATTTAATGCTTGCTTCTCTTAAATCATGTCAAGACGCGGAAAACCCCTGGGCTTGTCTGCAACAATCTATATCCTTATCCGCGCCTTTGCCGCAATAACCTCAACCTACTCTAAGCGACCAAACTCCGGACGAAACTGCCCATCCTAGTAGTGAAATAGATGGGACTTGCTTGACTTTACTTTCTACTAATAAGATATTTTCTTACTCGTATACTTCAGTTTTTCATTTACACTCCTCTGGGTCTTCTTTATGACCATCTCCAAGATCAAGTTTCCACTCTTCTTCACCCTACAATTGACCCTACTCTGGGGGTTTTTCGGTTGTGGCGCAGTTTTAAAAAAAACGGCAGTGGGATCTTTTATAGAGGATGTAGCCAATGCCACAGCCAAGCACGATGATATCGTTCTGGTTGCCCAGGCTACTCCTACCTACCTCTTACTTTTAGAGGGTTTGCTCCAGAGCAGCCCCAATGATCCAGACCTGCTTATAAGCGCCGCCCAATTTTATACCTCCTACGGTGCTCTGGTGGAGTCCGATGATCCCGTACGGGCCAGACGCATTTACCAAAGGGCAAAAGAATTTGGTATTAAAGCGCTTATGCAAAATCGACATATTGCGCCACTAATTCGAGCCCCCTACCCCGTTTTTGAACAGATCACGCACCATTTAAAACCCGAAGATATAACCTTGATTTTCTGGGCGGCCAGCAGTTGGGGAGCTTGGATTGGGGCCAGCACCGAGTCGGTCACGGCCTTGGCAGATTTGCCCAAGGTAATCCACATGATGGAATGGGTGATAAACGAAAAGGAGAGCTTTTTTTATGGCTCCCCGCACGTCTTCCTGGGAATGTACCATGCCGCTTTACCCCAAGGTTTAGGAGGCAACCCCCAAAAAGCGCTTTTTCACTTTAATAGAGCTTTAGAAATCAATCGCAACCAGTCCCTTATGGTCTACGTGCAGATGGCGCGCTTTTACGCCCGCCAGACCTTCGATCGCCCATTGTACGATTCTTTGCTGCAAACAGTCTTAGCAAAACCCATTGATGAGATTCCCGAACTAACTCTGCAAAATGCTACGGCCCAAAAAATGGCCAGAAAACTTTTAGCGGAGGCAGATGATTTTTTTTAGATATATTTCTTTAATCTTATTTTTTCTGCCCTTTTCTTCAAATGCACAACAGCACCTTATCAAACTGGCGACACTCGCTCCAGAGGGTAGCAGTTGGACCAAGGCGCTACGCAATATTGATGCCGAAGTACGTCAACGCACGAAGGGTGAAATCACTTTCAAAATCTATCCCGGTGGCGTCATGGGCGATGAGGATGTCATATTGCGGAAAATCCGCGTTGGGCAGCTGCATGCCGGGGGGTTCGGTGGCCCAGGTGCCAGTAAGGTGTTCAACGATCTATTGGCCCTGGAAATGCCCTTCCTCTTCCATGATTATGATGAGATTGACTACGTTTTAGAGCAGACGGAGAGCTTTTATCGCGCCGGATATGCAGCAAATGGCTTTATTCTTTTGGGTTGGGCCGACATCGGTTTCGTCCATATTTTATCGAAAAATCCGATCCGCGCCTCCTCGGATATCAAAGGGCTAAAAGTTTGGCGCCTTGAAGATGAACCGATTACAGAAGTTCTTTTCCGCAAAGCGGCCGTCTCC
>CAXFTV010000781.1:0-5868 GCA_964005845.1 uncultured bacterium | reverse complement strand
GGAACGCCTCGGGCAGCCATGGCGGGTCGCGCACGGCCAATCAAAAATATCGCTATAGTTTTGGCGAACAGGGCATTGACTGCATGATGGTGCGAATGGTCTACTTCGTGCGTGACTGCAGCAACGAGGAGGGAGCTTTCTGCGTAGTGCCGGGCACGCACAAGTCGAATTTGCCCTGTCCCTACGGCAGCAATCCCGACGAGGAACCAGGGATGGTTGGCTTAGAGGTTAAAGCCGGCGACGCCATTCTCTTTACCGAGCACTTGCGCCACGGCGGTTTTACCAATCGCTCCGATACAGTGCGCAAGACGCTGCACGTGGGCTACGGTCCCCACTGGATGATGTCGCAAAACATTGCCACTATGGACGAACCGCAGTACGTGACAGAGGCTACGCTAGCGCGCTTTGACGAAGACCAGCGCAACCTCTTTCGCACGTGGCCGGTGCGTGAATAGTTGTTTTATATCATGTCACAGATCGCCGCAATCTTGCCAGATCCATAAGTAGTACGGTCTACGGTCGGGTCGTGCACGACGACCAAGTGATTGTCAGCCGTCCTTTGAATATCGAGTTCGATCGCCATTCCCTTTGCGAGCGCACCGTCAAAGGCTGCCACCGTGTTCTCGGGCGCGCTGTTCCTATGGCTTCCTGTCAGGTCTTGGGCATTTCGCAGATTTCGATCGTGCCGCCATGAACGACTGTGGGATGGCGTTTCAACAGATCGGTCAATGCCTCCAGGCTGTCGGCATCGAAGCGCATGAAGCCGCCTATGCGTTCGGTGATATCTGCTACGTCACCGCTGCCGATGGTTGTTCGCTGAGCGATAGCGCTGCCACCTTGGAAGAAGCCACTTTCTCTGGCAACCGCAAAAAAATGATCCCATTCTTCCTCGGTCCCGCCCGGTGGACCTGAATTCTCATTCTTGTGTATGAAGATAATGTACTCCATCGGCCGAGCTCCTTTCTTTCAACTACGCGCTAGATTTGGGGGGCGCGTATGCGGCGTTGCCTACGCCGATTGCGCTCGCGCTTGGGCCGCAAGCGAATTTTAAGAAGTATAGGAAATTCAATCGCCCTCTCCCAGGCTCTCCCGGCACTCAGGTGGATCTGGACCGGGCAATGGGTGAAACCTTCTTTGCTCGACAATCGGCGGGAAGATATATTCTTTTTTCATCACAGGCTTTAGTTAAAGAGAGGAAAAGTATTTCTTGGGCGGAATCCCTTCTTCAATCTAACTCATAAGCCTGTGCTTTTTTCAATCGTGTCGGCCACTTGCCGTTGGTTGCAACAAATCGTGGATTATGGCAAAATTGCATAGAAGGAGATCTGGGTGTTAGAGACGAGACTCTTGAGCTCACTGAGCAAGGTATTCGCCGATGAAGAGCTGATGGACCCAGCCGTCGCGAAGGGATCCTGCCTGCGCGGCGAAGTGTTTTCGTTTCAGCTGGCGTACCGGTCGCCTGTCTCTGTCAAAGGGATCGAGATCGAGGTCGAATCCTCTCTGCAGCGCTATATCGACGTGCGGGTAGTGGGACTAGTGCCGGCCGAATTCCTGGGAGCGCATTTCGATGACGATGTGCTACGGACAACACCGGGACTCTATCCCGACCCACTCTACGGGTTGGAATCCGGGATTGACGCGTTTCCAGGGCAGTGGCGGGCGCTATGGGGACGGGGGCGGGGACCTCCCCGAAGAGGACAAGGGCAGCACCCGATTGTGATTCGACTCTATCACGGCGGCCAACTCCTCGGCAGTGAGCGTTTTGTGCTGGAAGTCGTCCCCAAAGCGCTGCCGCAACAACGGCTCATTCATACCAGTTGGTTCCACGCCGATTGCGTCGCTACTTATTACGGCGATGCTGTCTGGAGTCCGGGACATTGGCAGCGACTCGAAGAGTTCGTACATAGTGCCGTCGATCACGGGATCAACCTGCTGCTGACACCGCTCTTTACACCGCCTCTGGACACACGGGTCGGTGGCGAACGGCCCACGGTGCAACTGGTGCAGGTCAAAAAGGATGGAGACCACTACTCCTTCGACTTCAGTCGCCTCGATCGCTGGGTCCGGATGGCCGACCGCTGCGGGGTGCGCTTTTTCGAAATGGCCCATCTCTTCACCCAATGGGGAGCGGCCCATTGCCCCAAAATCGTCGCCATAGATAATGGACGTGAGCGCAAAATCTTCGGCTGGAAGGATCGCGCTGCTGGCGCGAAGTACTGCAACTTTCTCGATCAGTTTTTGCCACAGTTGGTGCGTTACCTAAAAAAACGCGGCATCGACAAGCGCTGTTATTTTCACGTCTCGGACGAGCCGCATATCGACCATCTTGAGGCCTTCGGTCAGGCGGCGGCCATGGTCCACGGACATCTCGAGGGCTTCCCCTTCATCGACGCCCTCTCCAATCTCGAATACTACGAGCATGGCCTGGTACGCTGTCCAATTCCGGCCAGCAACCATCTCGAGCCATTCGTCGCAAAGGGGATTAAAAATCTGTGGACCTACTATTGTGTATCGCAGTGGGACCAGGTCGCCAATCGTTTTTTTTGCATGCCCTCAACTCGCAATCGAATTCTGGGCGCACAGTTGTATAAATACGATTTAGCGGGTTTTCTGCACTGGGCTTTCAATTTTTATTTTACTCAGTATTCGACCCGGTTGCTCGATCCCTTTATTGAGACCGACGCGGGTCGTGCTTTTCCAGCCGGGGATGCATTTTTGGTCTACCCGGGCAAAGATGGGCCGATCGATTCGATCCGCGGCCAGGTATTCCGCGAGGCACTACAAGACCAGCGGGCGCTGCAACTGCTGGAAAAGCTACAGGGCCGCGACAAAACGGTAGCTTTGCTCGAACGGGATATATCCAAACCGATCACCATGAAATGCTATCCGCGTGATAAATCCTGGCTGCTGGCGATGCGTCAGCGGTGCAATAGGCGGATTGCCCGGTTGGGCTGAGATCGATTCGAATGCTAACAAGCCACCGGATGGTGAATCCATGACAACTATAGCAGTCCTTTCCGATACCCACGGGCTACTTCGCCCTGAAATCACTACAGCGATCAAGGGGGTTGACCATATAATCCACGCCGGAGACCTGGGCAAGATAGAGATCCTCGACGAATTGCAGCGGATCGCTCCGGTCTCTATCGTACGGGGCAATATCGATAGCGAAGGAGAAGCGGCGACCTTTCCCCACAACCCCGTCCTCGACATTGCGGGTCAACAACTCTATATACTACATGATATTGCCGACCTCAATCTCGACTGTCGGGCGGCAGGATTTGCTGCTGTCATATACGGCCACTCGCATCAACCTGAAATCAAGTACAAAGACAACGTGCTCTACCTCAACCCCGGAAGTATTGGCCCCCGACGTTTCGACCTACCTTTAAGCTACGCTATGTTGAGGATTACCCGGAAAGCTCTGATACCCGAATTGATTGAAATCTCCAACTGAGCTACAATTCGAGCCAACAAGCAAAGACTGGCCACGCTCTAAAACGGGGCGCCTAAATCCGCGCTCCCGGCGGCCAATGGGTCGAGTACACGACCAAATCGCTTGACCCGAAAGCCTAAAAGGGCCTTTATAGCTTCTATATATCCGGAGGGTGTCCTAATGCGCATACTTTTCTTCGCCTGCCTCTCGCTCACGCTTTCTTGTGCCTCTCAGAGGTCCTCTCTCCCTCAGAAGCCGACGGCTGACGCCTCTGCAAGCGTCAACTCCACGAATGCGCCGGTAGCCACGCAAAACAAAGCACTGGTGCAAAAGACCGCCACCCAAGGGGAAGACGGCGAAAGTACTGCCGTTATGGAAAAGGTGACGGTAAACAACCCCACCTCTTTCATCATCCGAGGAGAGATTAAGGCCACTGGGCCTAACAAAGAGTCTGCCAATGTGCTTTTTGGTCCCATACCAGCTGGTGAATCGGGGACGGCCACTATTAAAACCTGGCCCGGAGGCAGCTTTGTCGTCACCGCAAACTGGGAGAGCGCAGCAGGGAAAAAAGTCGTCAGCCGCCCCTTCCAGGCGAACCTCGCACCTGAAGATCCGATCACGCCGGTCTCACTGACTCTCAACATCCCTTATTCGTCAGGCACCTTAGGGGTTTGGAAATCCGTGGAGTGGGAGCCTCCTGCCGACCAGAAGGAATGAGGTAGCGAAACGCTCGCCCAGCCAAAAGAGATATTTGTCGTGGTAGGAAACAGGAAGTCCTCGTGGCTAAAGCGAACTATGCTTATATAGCGAGGCATTTTTAGGCCTGTAGGGACTTGCATGCACGTGCGCTCCGAGCTAACTGTGAAGGTGTTTGTCCTAGTTGTCGGCCAACGTGCGCAAAGAATACGACAATACTTCTGTGTGACATCGACGGACTCACTCAACTCCAGATCCGCCAAATAACGGACTGTAATGGGCCCCGGAATGGACCCATTTGCCGTCTTTTTTTCCATGACGTTGGAGGCCCTTGTCCTGTAATCGGTGATATTGTCTCTTCCCTCGCGGATGATATTGCCGACCGGCTTTGTTGCATGTATCGGGGTTGACGAGTTGAAACAAGACAGGCTTTCCAGTTGGATTGGGTGTGGTTTCCAGCAAGAAACACGTCCCTCGCTCCCCCAAAGCCTGGATGAGCAACGTATCGAACGCCTCTTCTTCGGTTAAAATAAAAACCGTCTATCGCTTGCTCAATCGCTTCACGCAGCTGGGCATGCCGCAGTCCGATAAAGTCGAAAGCTGAGATCGGCACCCGGGAACTGAGAGGCGGTTAATCTGATTCATGCAACAAAGCCCTATAGATACCACTCTGCTATTCACGATGTTGACATTAGGGATTTTGGCTAAATATCGATGACATGGAGGCTTTCATGGCACTTCGATTCAATAAAAACAAACATTTCAAGATAGTACAATTTACTGACCTCCACTGGGAAAATGGAGAAGCCGAAGACCAAAAGACGGCTGAACTAACAAGGTTAATTATTTCAATTGAATCGCCAGATTTGGTCGTTTTAACAGGCGATATTTTGTCAGCAAGTAGCTGTATAGATGCAGTGGAATCTATGCGACAAGTCGCCAATATTTTCGAGGCTTGTGGTCAGCGTTGGGCTTCGACTTTTGGCAATCATGATGACGAAGGTAATGCTTCTCGAGCACAGCTAGCCGAAACTCAAATGAACTTTTCAACCTGCTTAACACAGGTCGGGCCTTCGACAATTACTGGCGTTGGCAACTATACCTTGCCAATCAATCCTTATTTTGATGCTGACGAAAGAAACGATACCACGCCAGTAGCGTTGCTCTATTTCCTAGATTCTGGCAATTGTGCGCCGACTGATATTGGTGGATTTGATTGGGTCCGTCACGATCAAATAGAATGGTACAGGCTTCAGGCAAAATCCTATCATACACATGGGGATAAACGGATTCCGGCCCTAGCCTTCTTTCACATCCCACTACCGGAATATGAACAAGTTTGGGACTTTCATACCTGCTACGGGGCTAAGTTCGAACCGGTATGTTCACCCCGTATTAATACGGGTCTTTTTGCTGCGTTTTATCAGATGGGTGACGTGATGAGTACTTTTGTGGGACATGACCATGTTAACGATTACGAAGGAGAGCTACACGGGATCCGACTTTGTTACGGGCGATCTACCGGTTACAACGCTTATGGACGAAAAGGATTCCTCAGGGGAGCCCGTGTAATTCAGTTAGTCAAAGACCAAAGGGAGTTTCAAACTTGGTTGCGTTTGTCTGATGGTAGCCAAGTCATTCAAGAGCCCGGAAACAAGCCGCTAGAGCGTCAGCTGACAGTTGACGAATTAACTTGTAACTGACACGGTCGGATAAGACGACCCATCTGCTGTTGT
>CAXFTV010000780.1:0-5007 GCA_964005845.1 uncultured bacterium | reverse complement strand
GCCATCCCCATTCGGACTGAATATCGCAGGCACCGCCCGCATCTGGCTCAACATGGGCCCTTCCGCATCGACGGCCGCCACCCGCCACGAACCCGCTGCGGCGTGTTCCTCCGCATCCAGAACCGCGCTCCCCTCCGCGTCAAAGACCTGGGTGCGAAACTCGAAATTACTGGCCAGCAAGCGCGCCTGGAAGTGCACTTCCAGGGTGCCAGACTCTTTCCAGGGCGCCGCCAGAAGCAGTTCCAGGGCATTGCCCAGAGCTCTGATTTCGGCCACTTCGACCCCGGCGGGCGGCACGATTTTATCCACTTCGGCCCGACTGGGGGTTTTCAGCATCAGCCGCTGCACCCCCAGATCCCCGGCGCCAAAATCCAGTTCCAGGCGGTAGGTGAAGAGCGTGTCCCGCCCCAGCACCACCTGATTGGGCTCTACCCAGGACTGCGCCAGCGAGGCGGGCAACTGGTCGGAAAATTCCACCCTCAAACTGTCCAGACGCGGTGCTACATCTTCGAAATCGGTGGCCAAATTGACCCGGTACTGCAAAAGCTTGCGCGGCTCGGGCACCTGCAGGTGTGCGGGACTGCGCTCTAAGGGCGGACTCCAGGCACTCCAGCTCTCACCGTCGTCCGAGCTGCGGAACTGCAGGCTGAGACGGGTACCGCCCGGCACTGCCCCACTCCAGTGGACCCGCGCAAAGCTCTTGCGCTGACTGCTGCCCAGGTCCAGAGGCTCAGAGAGATAACTGCCCGCAGGGGCCAGACCCGCGCCCAGCACCTGGATCTCGGCCACTTTAGAACGCTTCACCGCATCCACTTCGGCAATTACGACCTGGAGAAAGCGGGCAAAAACCGGCTCAAAGGAAATCGCCGTGCGTTCGTACTGGTCGATCCGGTGCAACACCCCCATCTCCTTCCAAAAAAAACCATCATTGCTGACTTGAACGGCGTAGCCCCGCAGGGAGTTTTCGGCGAACTGCTCAGCGTTGCGTCCCTGGGTGAATACGCGCACTTCGCTGAGCAGTCGGCGCCGGAGCAGATCGACCCGGGCCAGGGCATTCAATTCGAAGGAATCCACGTTCCAGCCGGTATTGGAGCGGCCATCGAATACCGCTGAGCGATTGGAGGGCAACCGGAAAGCCAGGTTCTCGCCTGCTATGGAGCGCAGGCTAATCCCACCCTCGGCGCGTCCAAGATCCACCCCACCGGGAAAGCCGGCCACCACCTCGGCGCCCAGTGTATCGGCCCACTCCACCACCCCGCCGCGGTCCAGGCGACCCCGCTGCACCGGCGTCCATTCTTCCAAGCGGGAAACATTGGCGGTGAGCCAGGCATCGTCCAGTTGCGGTGCCCCACTCCAGTACCACAGCTCCTGCATCGTTCCGCTCGCAGAGACCCAGACCTGCTCTTCGGTGCTCACCTCGGCCACCAGGCCACTGCCCTCGCCCCCTCCCCGGTTGACCACCCGCACCGCCAGATTATTGTTGCGGCGCACCAGTTCGACCGCGTATTCTTCCATCGTGGTCCAGTCGGCATCGCCCCCTACCCGCTCGCCGTTGAGGAAGACCTCGTACTCGTCCACTGCGGTCAACCGCAAAAGGGCCTGGGTGGCTGCGGGCACATTGAAGGTATAGCGGTAGTACACTGTCTGCTCCCAGCTGTTCTCAGTCCATTCTTTGGCCTCGCTTCCGGCGGCCATGCAGACCAGCAACACAGCTGCAGACAGGTATTTTTTTATCCCCATGCACTTCATTGAACCGGCTCCAGTCCCACTACCATACCGATAAAAAACTGCTCGAAGTCGATATCTTCGAACTCGCGCTTGCGGTCCTTCATGCGCCGCCGACTGACCTCGTAGCCGGCGGTGAGGGCCATGTCGAAACCGGCGTAGTCAAAGCGGTTGATCATCATGAAGAGGAAATCCCGGGTGTTGTAATTCTGACTTTTATTCTCGCTGCTGCGGTAAATGCTGGGCAGAATCGGAAAACCCTGAAAGCCGCTGCGCAGCCAGGTGCGCTCGGTAAATTTGAAGTTGGCCACTACCATGGGAAAGCCGTAGACCTCAGAGGAGGGCAGGATGCGGCCCTCCTCGTCAGTGCGCCTGCGCAGCATCAGTTTATAGCGCGGGTTGACTTCCAGGTCTCCCAGGCGCCAGCGGTAATCGGCCCGCAGCACCGAGGTCCATAGCTGAATCAGGTTGGCGCCGCTGCGATCGGCCTTCAACTGCCGATTGGCATCAAATTTGAGATTGGCACCGGCATAGAAGTTGGCCACTCCCCGAAAGACAAAATCGACAAAGGCGGTGTTGACGACGCTGTCCTGCATCAGCAATTCGTCTTCCACAAAGGCCTCGATGACGCCGCGCGGATTGAAGATGTCGAAGTTGGTCACATCGCCAAAGCGGAATACCCCATCGGGAATGTCGTCCTTTACTTTTTTGAGGAAGTCCACCACTCGCATCTCGCCCCAACTGCCATAGCGCCGACTGTACTCGGCTTTGGCATACCACACATCCGCCCGCTGCCCACCCCAGATGGCCTCGAGATCGTAGCGCCCCAGAGTGAAATCGAGTCCCCGCCGCGGCTTTATGCGGGTAAAGAGGTGGTAGCCTTTGCGGTTGAGATCGTAGGGATAGTCGCGCTTGGCATCGTTTTCGCGCACGTCGATTACGCCGTTGTTGTTCAGGTCGTCCCCGTAATCGAAATCGTCCGGATCCACGTCGTAGAGCAGGAAGGGCTCAAAGTAGTCGGGCACCTCGTTGCGGTTGCGATTGGTGTCCGGAGCGCCGTCCTGGTCTTTGTCCAGGCCGGGAAAAACGCCGTTGTTGTCCGAAAAACTAGAAATGAAAAAATCGTCGGGGAAGGGATCCTTGTCGTCGTTGTCGTCGACCGTATTTAGGTCCAGGGTGTTGTTCAACCGCAAGTCGGTCGAGGGAAAATCGACGCCGTAAGGTGCCTCGTAGGCCGTCAGCGTCAGGTCTGCTACCGAGAGCTGGGTGGTGTAGCGAGGCTCCAGCCGGAACCATTCCCCACCCGCGCTCAGGTTAGACGAAACCTCGCGCTCCAGGTTGAGCAGATAGGCGTTGCCCCCCCGATCGTGGCGGTCGCCGCCGTGGTCGTTGACCGGGTACTGCAGGAAATTGGAACTGTGAGCCCACTCGGCCTTGAACTGAAACCCCTTCACGTCTGTGCTCAACCGTAGACCAGCCAGGGTAATGCCGGTCTGGCGACCGTAGTTGAAGTGGACGCGCTCGACATCGGCGCCAGCACTGCGGCGCCCCTCTGAACCGGCGACGGTCTGGTAGAAGGTTGCGCGGTTGCGCTGGGCTGGCGCATTGCGGCTTTCGCGCGGATCCACGGCGTAGATCTCGGAAACCCCGACCCGGTAGTTGCCGCTCAAAAGGGCATCGAAGGAGGCCGCAGTTACTTCCTCGCCCTCGGGAAGGGCGAACCAGTACAGGATGTAATCCTTGCCCTCGGCGTGAAAGGCGCCCTCTGCTCCGGGCTCAGCCCTCGGATAGCTACCCTGAAGCACTTCGATATAAGGCGGGATCGGGCGTTTAAAAAAGAAATCCTTATTGGGTGAGGTTGGGCTGAAATCGTCCACGTTGTGCAGGGTGACAAAAGGGGCGATATCGCCACGCTTCTCGCCATTGAGGGAAAGCCCGATGTCAAAGACCCGGGCGCCGTTGCCATCGAGGGGCGAAGTATCGTCGATCCGCACCACCAGGTAGTCGATGACCTGGACCCGGTTGGGCAACTGCCCCTTCATGCCATTCCAGTCGGGCGCCGAGCGACTGTCGACGCGGAAGAGATTGACATAGGAGGCACTCATATCAAAGGTGCGCCAGTCCCACTGCCAGTGGGCGCCCATGAGATAGGAGGCAAAGGGGGTGGCCCCAATGCCAATGGCCCCGGCGTCCTCCTGTGAGAATACCGGCTTGTCCATGCGCGACGCCACCATGGTGAAGTTGTGGCGCTGGTTAGTCAGATCCCAGCGGATGCCGTTGAGTGCGACCAGGTCCAGCATGAGCGGCGAAAAATGGGTGCGGATGCGGTCCCCGATAATCAGCCGGGTCTGCCATTCCTGGTAGTTGTCGTCGGCTACCATCAGACGATTGAGGAAGCTCTGGTAATTGTTTGGTTTGGCGACGACACTGCCGGTAAAGAGCGTGGCTGGCTCGTCGAAACGCCTGCGCTCCTGCAGGCGATAGACCTCGACGCCGTTGACCAGGAACTCTCCGAATTCGTCATAGATGGGATTGGCCGTGCGGGTGAGCACATTGCGCGGCCAGGTCCGGTACCCCTCCAGGCCGTAGTTCTCATAGTTCAGCACACCCGGCCGGTAGAGCATCAGGCGCTGGCCCGTATCGTGCGGATCCAGCAACCCGGATTCGACCTCGCCCCGGGCCGCGGCCCCCAGAGTCATCAATGCCAACCATGTAATGATGATTTTCACCATCTCTTCAATTCGTCCTCACCTGCAGGAAGAGTTCCGAAGTCTCGATCGTGCCCACTGAACTGGAGTCCACAAAGTCGGTGAAGGACTTGCGCAGACCCCAGTTCATACTGATGGTGTAGCCGGTGTAACTGCTGGTGTTCTGAAATCCCAGGATATAGTGCCAGGCATTGTAGTTGCTCGATTCCGCCACGCCGCTGCGAAAGCGATGTTTGAGCAGTGGGAAACCCTGCATGCCCACCCGCAGGGTGGTGCGCTCGGTCAGAAAATAGTCCACCCTCAAGATCGGTGCTAAATTGGTTTCGTCGATCCGGGTCTCGTCGAAAACTGCCGAGTCGAGGCGGCGGTAGGTCCACTTGAGCATCGGTGTGAAAATCAGTTTTTCGGACGCCTTGTAGGTATAGTCTGCCCGATTAACCAGGGCCAGGGCCCAATCGTTGCCCGCCGTCTGCCCAGTGCCATCTTCAAAGAGATCTTCGAGGCGGTGGTTGAGTTCATAGCGCCAGGTGCTTTTCAGGTTCAGGTTTTCCACCCCGGTATAGCCCAACTTGAG
>CAXFTV010000779.1:0-2033 GCA_964005845.1 uncultured bacterium | reverse complement strand
GAGTCGACGCGCGGCTGCTTCTGGAAAACCGAATCGCAGGATTGGGGCCGCACCTGGAGCGCGCCCCTGCGGACCAACGTCCGCGATGCGCGCCGCAGTTCGTCGCCGCCGCAGCTGGACTTTCATGGCGGACGAGTGGTCCTGACCTACGCGGATGCACGCATGGTTTCGGTGTCGATGGTCAGCACGACGGACGCGGATTTTGTGCGCTGGGATCTGCACGAGCGGGTGCCGTGCTATCAGTACCGCGCCGACGGCAGGGCTATTGCGGATGCCTCCTATCCCTGTTCGGTTGCCGTCGGCAAGCGCCGCCGCCTCGTTGTCGATTACGAGATCGAAAGCTTGATTACCCCGGATGCCGACCACGTGATCGACTACGAACTGGCCGCGGAGCGCAAAGAGATCACCGGCTACTTTGTGGACACACCGGCCGCATGGGGTTTCCACGATTTATAGGCCGAGGAGGCCGGCCCGTGGCCGCCGCCGCGGTTGCAGATTTGCTGCCGCATCCCCTAGGAAGCCGGCTTTTGTCCCACCCGATCCAGCCGCCGCTTTGCTTCGGCGTAGAGCTCCCGGGGAAGGGGGCCAGCCGCTACAGCCTGCAGATTTTCGGCCAGGTGGGCAGGGTTCTTTGTGGCAACGATGGTGGTGTCCATATCGGGGTGCGAAATGGTGAAGCGCAGCAAAAAGGCGGTTGGGCTTTCTCCCGCGCCGCGCAATTCGTCCAGTTGCGCCTCTTCCCAGGCTGTCCAGGTTTTGGCTTTACCCCGTCCGGCCCCCGGTTCGCCCTGGGCGACGCCGCCGCGGATGATGGTGCCGGCGCCCGCTGCCGCCGCCGCGCTTATCGAGTGTTCCTCCCGGCGCTCGAGCGCCGAATAGGGGATCTGGAACGATTCGAAAACGCCCCAGTCGATAAAAGTTTCGATATCCGGCAGCGTGGTGGAGATGCCGATATGGCGGACCTTGCCCTGCTGTACGACGCGCTGCATGACCTCGACCAGGGCCTCGGCCTGGAAGGGCCCGGGTGGGGGATTGTGGGGTTGCCACAGGTCGATGTAGTCGGTTTTCATGCGCTGGAGGCTGGTTTCGATATTGTGCATCAGGGTGGCGCGCGTCCAGACGTGGGGGTAGTCGTCGTGATCTTCGTTTGCGACGATGGTACAGCCGCACTTGGAGGCCAGGTAGTATTCGTCGCGGCGGTGGCTGATATAGCGGCCAATGTAGGCTTCGCTGAGACCGTAGTCCGGCGCCGTGTCGAGCAGGTTGATGCCGGCGTCGAGCACGGCGTGAAGGATGCGCTCGGCCTCATCGTCGCTCACGGAGCGGCCGTTCCACGAGCGGGAGCCGCGAATCTCCGTGGTGCCGTGGCCCAGTAGCGTTACCTCCAGGCCGGTGTTGCCCAGATTGCGTTTTTCCATGATTCGGTCTCTATTCCTTTCCGGCGCCGGCTGATTTGAGCGGCGGCCATAGGGCTTCCGAGTTTTGCGTCTTTCCTGGCCTGGGGCGTTTTGTCAGCCGCCAGAATACAGCAACTATAAAGGTTTTTTAGATGGGGATGGTCAAGTGGGCAATTTCTGGCGCGTCGCCGGGCAAGGGGTTATTTTAGCAATCCGTGCGCAAGCAGTATTGCGGCGCAGCACGGCTAAAACCTCAACTACCCGGAGGCCACATGACGCAACCACCCAGCTACCAAATCATCTACAACTGGGACGGCGATCTGCACGCCTGGGACGAAGTCCCGCAAGCCACCGAGACCTTTCTCGCCACGGTATTCGCCCCGGTCCAGGAAACCCAGGTAGGCGCCCTGTCCTGGTGCGTCGGCGGCCACCTGGCCCGCTGGGACAGCGAGGTCGTCGAATTGGAGGGCGATGCCCTCGAAAGGCGTTACGACAGCGCTGTCAGTTACCGCCTGGCTGAAAATATTCGCCTGGCCCTCGAGCGCGGCGAGGACCCCGACCGGGAACTGGTGCAGCGCGCGCACACCCTGGGCTTGCATGCCTATGCTTCCATCCGCATGAACGACAACCACTTCG
>CAXFTV010000778.1:0-5404 GCA_964005845.1 uncultured bacterium | reverse complement strand
CTCGGCAGTGCCGTTATAGCGTCGGGGCAGGTACATGCGGCTGGCCACTTCCCAGTATTCGCTCTGTCGGTCAAAGGCAAAAAGTTCGTCGCAGACGTGGTCGCGGCTAGGTAGGCCCCATGCGCCGGCCCAGCCGCCGCCGATATAGAGTTTGTCCTTTAAGGGGGCGGAAAAGACATCGTGATTGCCGCCTCCCGGCAGGCGCCCCCGCATTTTTTCCCAGTTTCGCTGCCAGGCATCCGCAGCGGCTTCGCGGTAGTAGAGCGCGTCCTCGGTGGCTGCCCAGATTGCACCGTGCCGGTCGGTGTGGGCACAGCGTGCCGCTTTGGGCAGGGTGGCCAGGGAGTGCGCCAGCACGGCACCGGCGGCATTTGTGTCCAACTCCAGCAGGGCACCGCTGGCGCAGGCGACCAGGGCCAGGTCGGCGGGCGGAAGCCCCGCTGCCGTGACCGCGCTCTGCGGCAAATTGTCGCGCAGCACCTGCCAGCCCGCTTCCGCCTGGCGCGGACAGAAGCGCCGCCAGCCAGCAATTCCAACGACCCAGATAAAGCCGACGCTATCAGTCAGCAGATAATCCCATTGTCCCGCTTCAAGACCAGCGGCCTGCCACTGCGCCGGTGCATTGGCAGGTAAAACCAGTACCTGGCGGCCGCAGTCCCCATCTGCCAGGCTCCAGAAGTTGCCGTAAATGTCCTGGCCGCAGGGGATGGGCATCCAGGTGGCAAAAGGGCATGCGGGCGCGGCCTCAAAGGTGCCGTCGAGGCGCCGGTACTTGGCGCACCCCTCGACCCAGAGGTTTCCATCCGGGGCACACACCACCTGCCCGCTGCCGCGGGGCGGGCCGGCAAAGGCCGCCGTGATATCTTCCGGACCGCCGCCGCGCTCCAGGTCGAAGCAGAGGATTTGCTCTCCTCGGGTACAGTACAGGCGGCCATCGGGTCCGCGCGCAGCCCCATCTATTGAAGTGGGCGCAAGGAAGTCGAGTTTTCCGTCTTCGAGGACGGCGAGTCCGGCAGAAAAAGCCAGGACCAGGCGTTCGTCGTCGTGCTCTAAAAGAGTGTGCGGCGGGGCGGGAAGAGTGCAGATCGAATCCATTTTCATCCTCTTCATCGGCGGGATCCCGGCTCATCCCGTTGATACACCTGGTTCCATAATCTATGTTATGGACACTTTGCTGCCGTAAATCCGGTTGGAAGCTCGGCCAATTTGCCCTCGTTGTCAACGGATCGCCAGGGGCGCTTATAGGTGGGAGAATATCTTGCCACACTCTATGGATATCGGCCAGACCAAACAACTCTTTCTCGACGACGCCGTCGTCGAAGAAATGGACCAGGTGTCGAGAACGCTCAACCGGCCGACAAAGCATCCGGGCAACCCCCTGCTGCCCGCTGTGCCCGAGCATGCTTCCTCCTGGGATGCAGGCTTGGTCTCGACCTTTGCCAGCGTCCTCTTCGACGGCGAAGAAAAGTGCTTCAAAATGTGGTATGGTCTCGGAGATATCGAGGATGGTGACGAAGAGTTCGCCCTGGCCTATGCCACCAGCCAGGATGGCACCACCTGGCACAAGCCGGTGCTGGGACTGGCTTCTTTCCAGGGTACCACCGCCCATAATATCGTCTTGCACAAAGACGGTTGCGGCGCCAGCGTTTTTAAGGACTTGCGCGAAACCGATCCGGCGCGGCGCTACAAGATGCTCCTGCGCTACCAGGTTTGCGCGGCGCACTCGGCCGACGGTTTGCGCTGGACCGAGTACAACCGGGGCGAGCCGGTGATGGCGGGGGGCCACGACGGCCACAATCTGGCCTACTGGGACGAGGGGCTCGGCAAGTATGTGGCCATTCTCCGGGATCGGCAGGGGTTTATTGCAGCTGTGCGTCCCGAACTGATCAGCGATCCGGAGGGGCGGCGCGGCTGGAAGAAACTCTGGGATCCCGAGCACAATCGCGCTCCCGAAAACCACACCTTGCGGCGCATCGGCCAGGCCGAGAGCGACGATTTTGTCCACTGGACGCCCATGCGCTGCATCGTCGGAGCCGCCGCCGCCGATCCGCTGAACGAGGATCAGTTCTACAATATGGAGGTTTTGCAGTATGCGGGGCTGCGCATCGGGCTGATGACCGTATTCAGCTGCGATCCGGACTACAGCCGCGCCGGAGTGCAGCTGGTCTGCAGTCGCGACGGCATGAACTGGGACCGGGTTGCCGACAGAGCGGTTTTTCTCGCTCCAGGCGAGCGGGAAGAGTTCGACTGGGGGCGGATCTACCCGGCCCAGGCGCCGCTGGTGGTCGGCGACGAAATATGGATCTACTATGTTGGCGATGCCACCGATCATCTCGAAAAACGCCCCCCGGACGCGGCCGCTCCCGCATATCTCAACGGCATAGGACTGGCCAGGTTGCGTCTGGACGGCTTCGTCTCCGTGGATGCCGGGGACCAGGGGAGCCTGACTACCAGAACTTTTACTTTTGCCGGCGACAAACTGGTTGTCAACGCCGCTGCCGGCGATGGCCAGATCGCAGTCGAGGTCCAGGAGGCCGAGGGCAAAGCCATACCGGGATTTGCGCGCCAGGATTGCATTCCTTTCACAGGTGACGAAATTCGCCACCAGGTCGGCTGGAAAGAAAGGCGGCATTTGCAGTCGCTCGCAGGGCGCAGCATCCGGCTGAAATTCTACCTGCAGCGCGCCCGTCTCTTTTCATTCAAATTCGCGCGCTGAAGCGACGAGGGGCCGGCTGCGGACGCAGGCGCAGTTTCCTGCGTGGCCCGAGGCGAAATTTCGATTCTCAGCACTGCGGGAAAATGCGGTAAAAGCGCAAATAGAGGAATTGTAAAGGCGGCGGTGGTTGGGCCGTTCGCCGCCTTCGTGAAGTAGCAGATTGTTTTCCTGGATGTCATTTCGCCAGTGCGGGACAGATCGTCCTGCCAAGACCCTTTTACCGCCTAGCCGGAGCATGCCATCATGAGTGAATTGGAGCTGCCACAACACCTCCGCCTGCTGACCATTGCCGCCCACCCGCACGATGTTACCTACACCCTGGGGACCTCGGCCCACCACATCGAAAGGGGGGATAGCGTCACCGTGGTGTCGTTGACCGACGGCGTCACCACCCACAACGAGGAACTCGAAGACGAAATGCGCAAGCCGGAGCACGAGCGGCGCGCCGCAGTCTTGCAGCGCTCACGCACCGAGCAGGCACAGCTCAAGCAGCGGGAAATGGAAAGGGTGTGCGGCCTTTTCGGCATTGCCGACGTACGCGTCCTTCCCTTCGCCGACAACCCAATAAGCCCCACGCCGGAGATGCACCGCACTCTGAGCGAAATTTTTTACGAAGTGCGGCCGCACCTGGTCATCACCCATGCGCCCTTCAATTACCCATACCGCAACCAGGTCAGCATCTCGAGCCACGACCATCCCGCCACCGGTCAGATCGTCGGCCGGGCGATGCAGGCCGTTTCCCAGCCCGATCCCGAACGCAAGCACGCGCCTCACAAGGTGGCACAGGTTTACTATATCGGCGTCGAGTTCGGCTGGACCGACATCGATCTTTTCGTCGATATTTCCGACCAGGTTGCCAATCGCATCAAGGCCGAGGCCTTCTACGAGACTCAGGGGCATACAGCGGAATTCGCCCGCAAGCGCATCGAAGCCTTTGCCGGCTATCACGGCTGGTTCGGCCAGACGGGCTACGCCGAGCCATTTATGCGCGGCCGGCCGCAGACCAGCAGTCACCTGACCATTACGGACAACGACCTGCGCACCGCGCTGGAAAGCGGCAGGGAAAACCTCGAGCGCGTCGGCCACTTCGCCAGCGGCAGAGAGTGGGGGCGGGAGGGTTGAGCGGCAAGATCTTTTCGCCGCCACCGCCGGCCGGACTCACCGTCCGCCTCCATTGCCCGGGAGTTGACATCATCGTCAATACCCGGCGCGGGAAGGATTTTCGGCGGCTCTGCGGCGCACAGTGGGTGCGGGACCATGCGCGGGGTGCTGTACGGACTGGATCTGCACTCCGGCGCCGAAGTCCGTGAATTGAAACCTCGGGCCGACTGAGGTAGACGATAGCGGCGCGAGATACGAGCGCGCGATAGCCGATATGCAGCATAGTGTTCCATCACCGCCGCAGTAGATGCACAGATTGCCGCTGCCGGGAGATATAGAGCGCCGGCCCGGCGCCAGTTGATTTACCTTTTGTAGTGTAGTATTATACACCCGGTCAGAGCGCGGCATACGAGATGATTATTTCCACAATTTAAATTAAATCGCCCGAAAATCTATGATGCGTACTTTAGTCTATCCGCCCTCCAGCCGCCCCGTCGTCATGGGCACCGAGGGCATGGTTTCTAGCGGCAACCCGCTGGCCTCCATGGCCGGCGTGCGCACTTTGAATGCGGGCGGCAATGCCTTCGATGCCGCCGCTGCCGTGGCATTCACCCTGGGCGTTGTCGAGCCCTACCACTCGGGACCGGGCGGCACCGGTAGCGCCCTAGTTCGATGTGCCGGTGAATCGAGGTCTCGCGTCCTCGATTTTTCGGGCTGTGTGCCCGCGGCGGCGGATCCCGCACAGTATAACGATGCCAGGAAAGATCTGGGCGTCCTGGCGCCGCTGGTGCCGGGCAACGTCGCCGGCTGGCTGGAACTGCAGGGTAGGCACGGCGCGCTGGAACTGGAGCGCGTTTTGCAGCCGGCGATCGATTACGCCGAAAACGGTTTTCCCATTACCTACCAGAACAGCGCTGTAATCGCCGAGTTCGCGGCGCGCCTGCGGCCTTTCCCCAGTGCCGCGATCCTCCTCGACCGAGATGGCCGCGCCCCCGCCCCCGGCACGCGGCACCGATGTCCGCAGCTGGCCGCTTCGCTGCGGCTCATCGCCCAACAGGGGCGCGACGTCTTTTACCGTGGCGAACTGGCGCAGCGCATGGTGAGGGCAGTACAGCAGCTGGGCGGCGTCTTGACAATGGATGACTTCGCCTCGTACCAGCCCCTGTGGCAGGATCCTCTCTCCATCGACTACCGCGGCTACCAGGTATTTGCCCCGCCGCTGCCCTCGTGCGCTTTCCAGACCCTGGCACATCTCAAGCTGATGGAGTGTTTCGGTGCCGATGAGCTGCTATTCCAGAGCGCCGACACGGTGCACGCACTGATCGAGGCGGCAAAGCTCTGCGTGACGGATCGGATCGCCTGGGCGGGGGACCCCCGCTATATCGAGCCGCCGCTGCAGACGCTGCTTTCGCCGCACTACGCCGCTGCCCAGAGGGAGCGGATCGACATGGATGCGGCGGCGGTAGTAGGGGGCGAAAGTTATAACCTGGAACGCCCCCCCAATGCCCTTGCACCGGGCCTTCCGCAGGGCGCGGATGGCGGCAATACAACCCATTTCGAGGTGGCCGACCGCGCGGGCAACGTGGT
>CAXFTV010000777.1:0-6623 GCA_964005845.1 uncultured bacterium | reverse complement strand
GAGGGCGCGGCAACCCTCCGCGCGGGCCGCAGCGGCCTGTGCCGCGGGGAAATCGATGTCGGTGTAGATAACGCCGGCGCCATTTTGTGCCAGGGCGTCGGCAATGGCCTGGCCAATGCCGTTTCCCGCCCCGGTTACCAGGGCTGTCTTTCCCGCGAGTTCAATTTTCATTTATTCCTCCTGGAAGTTCTGTTAAGTATCAAGAGGCCATCTCGAAAACACCTTGCAGCCGCGCTCGGGCCACACAGCGCGTTTTGAGATAGTCGAAGGGTATTTCGGCCAATGGCGGTTCTGCTTTTATGTCTGTGGTTGCGCGGCAAGTTGGCAGCAGAATTTAGCGCTGAAAAGGCGTTATTTTATGCCCCTTCCTCGAGCCACTGGATAGTAAAACGGGCCAGGGTGAGGTTGCCGGTTTCGTAGAGACAGAGGATGTGGCCGTCGGCGCTGATAGCCAGATCGGAGTAGGCCGCGGTTCCCGGTTCCAGCACCCGGGACACGGGCCAGGAACGGCATTCGTCGCGACTCAGCCGCAGAGTCAGGGCCGCGCGCCGGTCCGTTTGGGCGGGATGACACAGCAGGACGCGCCCGGCATCGTAGCGCGCGATGCTGCCCTGGCAGGAGGGTTCGGGGAGGGCGGGTTCGTATTCGACTTCCGACCAGGTGGCACCGCCGTCCCGGCTCCAGGATGTGGCGCGGCAGAGGCGGTTCTGGCGGCTGCGCATATTCATGTAGACGGCGCCGTCCGCGGTTTCCAGCGCTTCGCACTCGTCGGAGGCATCGCGGCTCATCCGGGCGCCGCGCTGCCAGCTTTGGCCGTGGTCGTCGCTGTAGATGGCGTAGGCCGATTGGATCTGGCCCCAGCTGGCGGGAGGTTGGCGCCAGGTGACGGGGCCGGGGCTTTCGTCGGCCCAGGAGGGAATCAGCAGGCGGCCATTGGCGAGCTGAATGCCGTGGCCGGGTCCGGTTCCCAGGTAGGACCACGCAGGATCTTTTGCCGTGGCGGTGATCTCCACTGGCGTGGACCAGGTCTGGCCCTCGTCGGTGCTGCTACAGACAAAAACCTGCTGGTTGTCCTTGCAAAAGGGCAGAAAAATAGTGCCCGTCTGGGCGTCTACGACGGGACAGGGGTTGCCGCAAGTGCGGTCGCCGTCGGCAACGACTAACTGCTGCGGGGCCCAGGTCAGGCCGCCATCGCCGCTGCGCCGCAGCACGATATCGATTTCGTCGTCGTCGTGGCCGTTGTATCTGCGGCCTTCGCAGAAGGCCAGAATGGTGCCGCTGGCCGTAGTGACCAGAGCTGGAATGCGATATTTGAAATATCCTTGTGTGCCGGCGCTGAAGAGCTCTTGTCGCTTCATCTTTACAATCTCTACAGGTTGGGTTCGTTAGCGGGGATGCCCTCGTGGCACAAAGATAGGTGAAGGTGATGCGCGGGACAAGATTCCGGGTGGTGGCTGAAAAGTGGGGGAACCTCTGTCTGGCAACTCCAGTACCGCAAGAAAACCGGCCGCCGCCGATGTACAAGCAACCAAATTCGGAGAGAGCTGGGGGGAAAACCGATACTCGGGACGGAGTGGCAGCGTTTGACACAGAAGTCCAGATTTCTTAAGATCAGGCACTTTGAAATCTGGACTTATTCAGACTTTTCTCAGCTTATGAAGCGACGCGATTTTATTAAAACTACTGGCCTGGCGGGACTCGGTCTGGCCGCGGGTTGCAGCGCTCCTGCACCTCCCGGAGTGGTCTTCAAAGGCTGGGCCTACGAGCCGGATCTGGTGCGCGAGAATATCGAGTTTTTCGAGCGCCAGAGCGGCGTCCAGGTGGCCTACGAAGCGGTGTCGGGCAGCTACCACGACAAAATGGTCGCGCTTCTGGTAGGGCAGACACCGGTGGATTGCTGCTACGTGCGCGACGACGATTTTGCCGAATGGGTCGAGGCCGGCTGGTTGCGCCCCTGCGACGATCTGCCCGGAGCGGGGCGGGACGAAGGGGATATCTTCGGCTACAATCTGGAGGCCATGACCTATGGGGGCAAGCGCTACGGCCTGCCCTATTATACCGATTTTACTATCTGGATCTACAACCAGCCGATGCTCCAAAGTGCCGGTTTCGAGCAGCCGGCGACGACGCTCGAAGAGTTGACCGAGCAAGCGGTAAAGATCAAAGAACTGCGAATTGCCGTTCCGGATGGGGGCGTTGTCGACTATCCCATCGTTCTGGGTTTTCGCCAGGCCGTCACGGGCTTTAACGACTGGTGGGCTCTCAACTACGCCAGCGAGGTAGACCTCTTCGACGAGGAAATGAACCCCATTTTTCCCGACGATGAGGGCCGGCGCGCCGAGAAGATCCTCCAGTGGATCGTGGACGGCATTCACCGCTATCGCACCATCGATCCCAATTCTTTGACCATGGGGCTCATTCGCGAGAATATTGCCGCCGGCCGTCAGGCCTTTGCCCTGATCAACAAATACGACCTGGAATGGGTCAACAATCGCAGGAATGCCGCCGTAGTCGAGGTCGAACTGCAGGGGCGTGGCATTCCCGCGACGCAAAGCCAGCACGCCAGGGTTTTCAACATGGCGCCGCTCCCCGCTCTCGAGCGCGGCCAGCGAGGCACTCTCGGATGGACGCGGATGTACTGTTTGACGGCGCATTGTCGCGAGGAAAAAATACTGCAGGCATGGCAGTTGATGAATTTTCTCGGCGGCAAAGACGCCAGCGGCGACTATTACACGGCGCGTCGCTGGTTCCAGTTGAGGGGATTGGGCTTCGCCTTCAAATCGCTGCTTGACGATCCCGAAATCGCGGCGCAGACGCGCGCCTGGGGCGACAGCGAGTTCATCAAGGAAGAGGCGAGTTTTGTGCGGGCGCGCGAAAACATCCGCGCGCCGTGGTTTCCCGATTTCAACATATATTACCAGCCGGAAATTCAGAAGATCCTGCTGCGCCAGCAAAGCCCGCGCGACGGCCTGGGGCGAATTGCCCGTCGCTGCCGGGAGCTGAAAAGGGAGTGGGGCTGATGGCAAGTACAGCGCTAGAGCGGAGGCGCCAGCGGCAGGAATCTCTCTTTGCCTACCTGCTCAATGCACCGGCCGTCGTGCTGATTCTGGTGCTGGTTCTCTATCCGGTGGGGATGTCGTTGTGGCTTAGCATGCATCGCTATAATCTGCGGCGCCCCGAGACCTTTGAATTTATTGGCCTGGGCAACTTCGTCGAGGTCCTGTCGAGTTACGAGTTCTGGCACGCCCTTCAGGTGACGCTGTATTTCACGGCGCTGTCGGTGGGCCTGGTCATCGCCGTGGCCCTGGGCATCGCGCTCTTGTTCAACGAAAGTTTTTCGGGACGCGGGATCGTGCGGTCCCTGCTGCTGATTCCGTGGGCGGTGCCGGGGGTGGTGAACGGCTTGATGTGGGTAGGTCTTCTGGGCGAATACGGCCCCTTTAACGAAATGCTGGGAGATTGCGTCGAGCTATTCAACCGCGCCACGGGCGCCCAAGTCGACTACATGGGCATGGCCTCGCCGGTGGTGGCGCTCAATGCCGCCATCGCGGCCCATGTGTGGCGTAGCGTCCCCTTTGCCTGTATCATTTTTCTGGCGGCGCTGCAGGCGATTCCAGCTGAGCAGTACCGCGCTGCCCGGGTGGATGGAGCCAGCAGCTGGAATCGCTTCCGCTATATTACCCTGCCCTGGTTGCTGCACCCCATTCTCATTGTATCTATTTACGAAACCATGAACGGGTTTCGCACTTTCGATCTCATTTTCACCCTCACGGGCGGCGGACCGGGCGATGCTACCTACGTCATTGCCTGGCAGACCTACAAAGAAGCCTTCGGACGCCTCGACTTTGGGCGGGCGAACGCCTATTCGTACCTGATCGCGTTCATTACCATGGGCTTGGCGGTGGTATACGTGCGGCTATTGTATCGCCGCGGAACCGTACAAGGTTGATTATGAAAAGAGGATTTGTCGGACAGGTGGTGCTGTATGGACTGGTACTGCTGGCCACACTTTACATCGTAACCCCCTTTGTGTGGGTAGTGGCAGCCAGTTTCAAACAGGAGCGCGAGGCGGCCCAGCGGCACTGGCTGCCGCGCCAGCCAACCGCGGCCAACTACAGCCTCTACTTTCCGGATCAGGACAACAGCGCCGAGATCGGCGCGGCTACGGCACGGCAGTTTCCCCGCGCCATTGTCAATAGTTTGATCATCGGTACTGCGGTCATGGGGGTCAATCTGTTTTTTGGGGCCCTGGCTGCATATGCTCTGGCGCGGGTGAATTTCAGGGGCAGTCTGCTGCTGCTGCTGTGTTACCTGGGCACCCGCAGCGTGCCGGGAGTGGCCATTATGATCCCGATGTATCTGGTCATCCGCAGCTACGGCCTGCTCGATACCCATCTGGCGGTCATTCTGGCTCATTCGACCTTCACCCTGCCTTTTACGATCTGGATTCTCAAAGGCTATTTTCAGACCGTGCCGCTCGACCTGGAGCGGGCTGCGCGGGTGGACGGGTGCACGCGCCTGGGGGCCTTGTTCCGGGTATTCTTGCCGGTGACTGCGCCCGGCATGGTCGCAGTGGGCATTTTTGCCTTTATCGCCTCGTGGGGGGAATTCCTTTTCGCGCTGTTGTTCACTTCCACTATCTTCTCCAAACCGGTAACCGTGGTGGCCTCGGATTTTGCTCAGGAATTGCAGGTTTCCTTTACCGTCGTTGCAGCCGGCGGCGTCCTGGTGGTACTGCTCCCGGTCGTTCTGGCTTTTGTGTTTCAACGCTTTATAATTCACGGCATTGGCGGTGCCGTGACGGGGTGAAAACTCGATTTGTGCAAGCAGTTTTTTTTGGCTTAATATTTTAGCGGCTAAAAAAGGATTCGATGGCTAGAGTATCTATTGAGCATCTCAGAAAAACCTTCGGCGACGTAACTGCTGTAGACGATCTGACACTGGAAATCGCCGACCGCGAATTTTTGACTTTGCTGGGCCCATCGGGCTGCGGCAAAACCACTACCCTGAATATTATCGCAGGCCTGGAATCGGCGACCAGTGGGCGGGTGCTTTTTGATGGCGATGATGTCACCGAAGTGCAGCCCGAGCGCCGCGATGTGGCGATGGTTTTTCAGACCTATGCCCTTTACCCGCACATGCGGGTGTACGATAATATCGCCTTTGGGCTGCGGATGCGCGGCACGCCGCGCGCCGAAATAGAGCGTCGCGTGGCCGAGGTGGCGCGCGCTATGGAGATCGACCAGTTGCTCCGGCGCAAGCCACGGCAACTGAGCGGCGGACAGCGGCAAAGGGTGGCTCTGGCGCGCACTATCGTGCGCGACCCGCGCATGTTTTTGCTCGACGAACCGCTGTCGAATCTGGATGCCCAGCTGCGCGTCAGTATGCGCACGGAGCTCAAACGTCTGCATGCCGAGCTGGAGAAAACTTTTATTTATGTCACCCACGATCAGGCGGAATCGCTCATAATGTCGGACCGCATAGCGGTGCTCAATCTCGGCAAATTGCAGCAACTGGGCAGCCCAGAAGAGATCTACAATCAGCCGGCTAATGCTTTTGTAGCGGGTTTTGTCGGCAGTCCGCCGATGAATTTCTTCGCCGCGGAGCTGCGCTGTGATGCGGCGGGGTGCTGGCGCGTCGAAAACGACGAAATCAGCTGCGAAATTACGCCATCTAGGGCGCAAAACCTGGCTGTCGCGGCGCCCCTTCAGGTGCAGTTGGGGGTGCGCCCGGAAGATGTCGAAGTCGTCGACGTCGAGAGACCTGCAGGGCATGCCAGCGTAGTGGTGCGCGAGCCCATGGGGAGCGATTTGTTTCTGACCCTGGAAGCGGACGGCACCACCTTTAAAGCGCGAACGCACCCCGACGGCGGCTTTAAACGGGGCGAGCGCCTGGCCTTCTCTTTTGCAGCCGACAAGGTGCATCTGTTCGCCCGAGAGACGGGAGAAAATTTACTCGCTGCCGGTGCGTGACACCCCTTTAGAGAAAGCGTGAAAGACATTCCATAAATAAAGGCAGCATCAACGCCAAGAGCTGCGGAGACGATAGCGAATAGAGGTATTCTACATTTTCGGACCTGTACAGCGGTCGCGAATTCGACAGGAAGGAAGAGGCAATGGCAAGAGTAGCAATTCCGTGTCCACAATTGAGCGGGGGTATCGAAGATTTTGGCGCCCGACATCCACACAAGTACAGCGGTTGCGATCCGGTCGAACTGGTGCAATGGTGGAAAGGGCCCGATCAGCTGCCACGGGAAAAGGGCGTGGCTTATGTCGGAGCCAGTACTGCCGGGCTGTGTTTTTATGTCTGGCTGGAGGATCAGCTGATATACACCGAGGCCCGTGCGGACAACGAGCGGATGTGGACCCTGGGCGACACGGCGGAGTTTTTTATCAAACCGGGTATAGACCGAGAAGATTACTGGGAAATCCACATTACGCCCAATGATCTGATCATGGATATTCACATTCCCTCGCGCGCGGATTTTACCGCCGGTATTATCAGCTGGGAAGAAGTGATTGCAGCCACCAGCGGCAGTACCAAGCGGGTCCAGGTCGGGGAAGGTGAAAAGGAATGGGCGCTGGAGCTGTGCGTGCCGTGGGCGGCCTTTGGGCTGGAGGCAG
>CAXFTV010000776.1:0-2533 GCA_964005845.1 uncultured bacterium | reverse complement strand
GTCCATGATGCGTTCTCCTGTGATTCCGGGCGGGATTTCCCGGTCCTGTTTCAGCCTATTTGCACGCGTTCCAGCCAGGCCCGCCAGCAAGGGCGCTGAGAGGGAAATTCTCGCTCCCTTGAAATTTTAATTTCGGGCTAGAAGCAAGTTCGATTTGTACGGCTGTTGCGGCGCTAAAAGTAGGTAAAGAAAAAGCCGGCGGCAACCGCTACTTTCCCCCTGCGAACTGATTTTCGTCCAGCTCCTGCCGCACGTAGATATAGACCTCCAACTCGTCGATGCACACCGTTCCCGCTTCGCGCTCGGCCCGAGCCGCCAGCAAAGTCACCTGCAGTTCATTGTCGCCCCTGACGAGCGGCGGCGTCTGGCGCTTCCAATCCAGGTCGACGATATAGAGCCAGTAGGCGGGCAATACTCTGCCCTGCCATTCGTTCTGCCCGGCGGCGCCATCGTGGCGCGTGATCTGAGCCGTTGCGATGGCGCTGCCATTGAGCTGGATTTCAAGGTCGTCGTCTGGGTCCAGCGCCAGGGCTTTGAATTGCAGGGTGGCCCGCAGGTTTTGCGCCTCCGGATCTTCGGCCAAACGAAACGATTGGCTGCCGCTTGCCCGGGGTGCGCCGCGGTCCAGGCGGATGCGGTCGTCCTTGGGCTCGCCGCCGGTGGGCGGGCGGTTTTGCCACAGGGGATAAAAACGGTAATGGCGATCGTGCCGGGCGATGTCGGCGGCGCTGCGCAGGCGTCGCAGGTAGTCCAGCGCGGCGGAGAGTTGCCGCAGCCGGGCGCATTTCGGGGAGGAGGAGTAAACTATCTTGCCAGGTTGCGGTCAATGAGTTGTCTCTGACCCATTGCAAGCTGAGACTGCTTGCGAGGGAACAACCGGGTCAATCAATCCTTTTCGAGCGGCGTCTCCAGATGCCAGAATATTCCCTCTAGCGCTCTGCTCTGCGTTCCTTCGTCCCACCACGCGCTCACGGTTAGGAAGTAGTGCGGTGATAATTCAAGGGTTGGGGCGGTGAAAGAACGGCTCGGAGGAGCACCGGCCAGGGTGAACTTCGCCGACTCGTTGATGGACGGGGTCCCTTCTTTCGTACCATCCGTCCAGGTTTTACCGCCGTCTATACTTATCCTGGCAACCAGCCGATCATCGATCTGCATATCGCCGTGTCTGGCCTGTGGGCGCCCGCCCGCATGGGTGACGACAACCACATTGCGCTCCGTCCACAAAATCGTCCCCCGGTGACCATACCAATCGAGCAAGCCACCCGGCACCTCGTTGAACGAGCGACCTCCGTCCGTCGATTCTAATAATAGGCCATTCTTGTAAGGCCACTCAAAACCGGGCTTACAGCCGGTTATTTTTTCGACCGTGGCCCGATCTTCGCCAGGCATCAGCATCCGCTGGATGCGGGTCATCGCGAGCAAGCGCTCAGGATTGGCGGGGTCTAGGGCGAGACTAGTTTCGTTGCAGTGTTGATGCAACAGGGTCGGATCGCCCCAGCTCTCGCCGCCATCGGTGGAGCGGATCAGAACGTCGCGAAGGCCCGGGCGGGATGAGTCGGCCAATTGATACTTGTTCCAATAGTCATCTCCCTCATCATAACGCAGACCCACCACCACCGCCATGGTACCATCCGGCCCTTCGATGAAGGTATTGTAGTCGTTACAGGACGTCGCATAGAGATCCTCTGGCGCTCCTGGGGCAAGCTTGGCGTAGTCAATCGGCGTGGTCTTCCACCTCTGGCCGCTATCGTCCGAGTAAGATACGAACAGGTCCTTGTTACCGATGCTCTGGTGGAGCAGCCACAAGCGACCATTGCCGCTGATACCAAGGCCCTTGAACTGCTGGGACGGGGGGGCATCCGCAAGGCCTACCGGAACATGGGTCCAGGTCGCCCCGTCGTCATTGCTGCTATACAGTCCGAGGTCCTGAGTGTTTATGAAGATTGTGTTAGCGGGATGTCGCACCATGCTCAACATGGCGCGATTCAAGTCTGTACCCGGCGGGATAATAGTGGTTGCCTTGTCAATCTTGAGTTCCGTTCGGTGATCGTTCATAAAGGTCCTTTTGTGGGGGCTCCCACCCTTTAAAGGGTACGAAGCACATGCGGAAGCGCGGCGGCTCTGCGAACTGCAAAACTTGCTGCACGAGGGCAATGGAGTCGCCCTCGCCCTGCAGTACGGGGTTGCCCTGGTGGCACGGCGGTTGGTGTTGTGCCCGTGCTCTGTTCGATCAGGTGGTCATCCACAAAGAGCTGGCGCTCGGGGCCGACTTTGACGCCTGCGGCGCTCATTTCCATGGGCTACATAACGCTCTCGTTGCTCAGATGCCGCCATGTTGTCTGCAGCGCCTCGAGATTCACTTGCTCTCTTTCCATAAATAGCTCCTGGCAGAGGTCATTGGGCGGAATAGCCGTAGAACCTGGCCCGGTCTAGCACAAAGCGGATCTGCACTGGCTGCGCTCCCAGTGCGGCAATCTCCCTCTCGCGCCACTGCACCCGGTGGCGCAGCTCGTCGCCTTGCAGCGGCTGGCAG
>CAXFTV010000775.1:0-3179 GCA_964005845.1 uncultured bacterium | reverse complement strand
TCGCCGCCGAAGAGTTGAGTCGCTACATCAGCCTGGCGCGCAGCCTGCGCCAGGCCGGCATCGACACCGAACTATACCCCGAGTCTAAAGGCATTGGCAAACAGCTCAAATACGCCGACCGCAAAGGCTTCCGCATCGCCCTCATCGGCGGCCCCGACGAACTGGAGAAAGGAGTTTGGCAGGTGAAGGATCTGGAGCGGGGCAGCAGCTTGGAAATCGCCACTGACGACCTGCCGGACGAACTGAAGAGAATGCTGCAATGAAAATTGGACTCTGTGCCTGGAGCTTTACCGCCGCCCACCGAGAGGCCAACCAGAAATTCGATCCTTTCATTCCCGAAGATCTGGCACAAATGGCCATCGACCGCGGTCTGCAAAGCATCGAGTGCAGCCCCGCACCGCTAGCGCAAAAGAGCCCCGCCGAATTGTCGGAGTTCGTGGAATTTCTAAACCGGCACCAGCTCGACATTATCCTCGACACTGGCAGTCCCAACTACCACGAAGACATTGCTCCCCTGCGCGAAACGCTGGAAATGGCCCACCGGATAGGCGCCACGGTCATCCGCACTACCATCAGCAATGCGCTCGAAGGTGATCGCAGGGCCTGGGGGCTCCAGGGCTGGACTGAATTCCTCGAGGCCCTGATCGAACCCTTTAAAAAAATCATGCCTCTAGCCGCGCGCTTTGGCATTCATGTAGGCATAGAGAACCACCAGGACCTGTGTTCCTGGGAGTTGCGTTGGCTCTGCGACCAGGTAGGGAGCCCGATGCTGGGCTCGACTATGGATTGCGGCAATGCCCTGGCCGTGGGCGAAACCCCGCTCGGCTTTGCCCAGCGCGTGCTGCCCGTCCTCAAACACATCCACATCAAGGACTACACCGCCCATCCCACCGCTGCTGGGTATCGCTTCAAGCGCTGTGCCATCGGTGCCGGGGTGGTTGATTGGCCCGGGCTCTTTGCCGCCTTTGCCAGCAGTGCTCCCCAGGTGCAGGCCTGCATTGAACTGGGTGCTTCCAGCGCGCGCCACATCCGCATCCTGGAGGAAGACTACTGGTCGACTTACTCGCCCCGCCCTCCAGATGAAACCACCGCCGCCATCCGCATCCTGCACCAGGCTGCCCGCCCCGGCGATGAGGATTGGCGCACCCCGCACGAACGTGGGGAAAATGCTCGAGAGCGGGTAGACTATGAACTTGATCAGCTGGAAGCTTCGGTAGCATATCTGCGGGGGCTCACCTGATGGAACGGCTGTTTTTTGTCCTGGGCAGTGCTGCTGCCCTCCTAGCCGTGGCCGCCGGAGCCCTTGGCGGTCACCTCCTCAAAGAGCGCCTGGATGCCGCGCTATTAGAAATCTTCGAAGTGGGGGCGCGCTATCACATGTACCACGCCCTGGCACTGCTGGCAACGGCCTGGGCCTGCAACCGCTGGCCCAGCCCCTGGAGCACCGCTGCGGGCTGTTGTTTTATTGTCGGCCTGCTACTATTCTGTGGCAGTCTCTACGCCCTGAGCCTCACCGACGTGCGCACTCTGGGTGCCATTACCCCTTTGGGAGGGCTGGCATTCATGGCCGGCTGGCTCTGCCTTGGGCTCGGGGTCTGGAAGGCTTAGGGACGGGCCAGTCCCTCCAATTGCGCGCTCTCCGCCAGGGCTACAATCGGGTTCTCGAGTGTCCCTATCCCGCCCGAAAAGGTCATCCGCACCACATCCCCCACCTGTAAACCACTCGCCAGATCCGCTTCGGCAAATACGATAGGCGTGCCCCAGTAGAGCACCTGGAATTGCCCGGGCTGCAATGGAATCCGGCTGAACAGCATCCTCTCCATGTGGAAGAGCCCATCCGGCATATTTAAATGTGCCTGCCCTGTCGCCCCCTTTTTATATGCGACCTGCTGGCCCTCCCGCAAAATTTCGCAGGACACCTCGACGGCGCCGTCGTCGTAGTCCTGGGCAGTCACCAGCAGCGGTCCCAGACTGGCGCACCCATCGGCCCAGTTCTTGGCCTGCGGCAGATTCAGCGGATTGGCGGCTTCAATGCCGTTATCAGTGGCATCATTACCACCGGTATACCCCAGGCGCTCGACCTGCCCCTGCTTGTTCAGTCCGTAAACCGACACCAGTTCGGTCTCGGGCACCAGACGATCGGTATCGCCTGGACGCGTCAGCGGCTGGTTGTGTCCCACCACCGCATCCGGCTCTCCCTTGGAAAATAATTCGGGACGGCCGCCATCGGCGCATTCGCGGTACTTCTGTTCGTACACATTGACTTGATCTCCGGTGGCCTGTTTGGCTTCGATTTCGCGCAATTTAGCGCTGTCTTCGTGCGTCACGCCGGCCAACCATACCCGCAGTGCATGGGGCTTTTCTGCCGGACCGCTGATCGGTTTACTCAGGTGCGGTCCGGCTCCCGGGCGGGCGGCGAGCAATTCGACGAGTTCGAGCCGCCGCACCGACGGCGCCCCATCCCGGAGTCGGCGCACCGCTTCGCATAGACCGACCTCATCCCCTCCCTGCCCATAATAAATTTCGTATACCGAATGCGGCGCTGCCGGAGTCTGCGTCAGATCGACAACCTCTTCCCCTTCGACCAAACCTACGTGCACCCGTCCGCCATCCTGTGGATCGATAAACTGCAACAATTTCATTATTCTGCTCCATTTAAAATATTTGCACTCGGCTCCTTGCAGCATTCAATAAATAGGCCCCAAAGAGCGGGCAGCATATTTATTGAATGCGCCGGCGCGAACGGGAAGTTTGGGATACTTTAGCAGAACTGGCAGTTACCGAAGGCAGAGGCCCCTGGTCCGACATCTGGCGTTTTCTCCTTGCCCTCTCTTCAACTACCATCGACAAACAAGGGCAAATCCGCCACCGGCACAATACCCGCCGCTTCGGCCCGGCCCAAAAGATCCGCGATCGCCGCCTCGCCATCCCGGCCGTAGTCCAGAGTATAATCATTTACGTAGAGATCAATATGTGCCTGCATTACCCGCTCGTCCATCTCCTGGGCATGTGCCCGCACATAAGTGCGCACTTCCTCCGGTTGGGCGAGGGCATACTCCACACTGGCCTGCAAAGAACGGTCGATCCACTCGATCTGCTCGCGTCCCAAATCGCGCCGCGCCAGGATACCGCCCAGAGGGATCGGATGTCCGCTCTCCTCCTCCCACCAGGCACCCAGG
>CAXFTV010000774.1:0-7311 GCA_964005845.1 uncultured bacterium | reverse complement strand
GACCCTGGTGAGGCGCTTTTCGGGGACCTATACCCTCGTGGGCACCTTGTTGAATATTTCTTTTACCGACTCCTTTACGAATACTACCGATGTGGAGTCGCCGACGGTGCCCTCGGAACCCCTCATTTTTGAAATTGTACCAAGGGGTAGCAATACGCTGGAATTCAAGGACAGAGCGGGCGTCTCGACTACCTATAATCGCCTCTAGCAGTTGCCGCAAAATTTCCGCCGGTCCGTGGCAAAGCGGATGGGCTTGCGCGGAACTTTTCTTTGTATTAGAATCTTTTTACTTCCCCTTATTTAAAAAAGGCATACTCCTTGAACAGGGGCATTGTCGTTCTCGACTTCGGTGGGCAATATGCCCACCTGATTGCCAATCGCATTCGCCGCTTACAGGTATATGCGGAAATTCGTTCGCCCCAGCTGGCCCCCGAAGAACTCGGAGGGTTCGACGGCCTCATCTTGTCGGGTGGTCCCGCAAGTGTGTACGCAGCTGATCAACCACTCTACAATCCCGCTCTTTTAGATCTCGGTATGCCCATGTTGGGGCTCTGCTATGGCCACCAGTTGATCTGCCAGCACTTCAGTGGCGAGGTCGCTCCCGGTGATACCATGGAATACGGCGCCGCCCGGCTACGGGTTAAAAAGGCCCGTGGCGTACTGGCCGGCCTGGCGTCCAGTGAAGCCGTATGGATGAGTCACCGGGATAGCGTCGTGGCTCTGCCCGAAGGGTTTGAGGTGCTGGGGGAGACCGAGGATTGTCCAGTGGCGGCCATGGGCAATGAGGCGGCGAGGATCTACGGTTTGCAGTTCCACCCGGAGGTCACCCACACGACCTCGGGCCTCAGGATACTCGAGAATTTCATCGATATATGCGGCTGTGAGCGGGCCTGGACAATGGAACATTTTATCGCCGAATCCATGGCCCAGATAAAAGAGCAGACGGCCGGGCGCAAAGTCTTTCTACTGGTTAGCGGTGGCGTCGATTCCACCGTTTCTTTCCTCTTGCTAAACCAGGCGCTGGGCGAGGAGCGGGTCCTCGGACTCCACATAGACAATGGGCTCATGCGCCACAACGAGACGGCTCTGGTCAGTCGCCTGATGCAGGAGTCCGGTTTTGCCAATCTGGAGGTCGTGGATGCCAGCGCCGATTTCCTCGGCGTCCTGGAGGGGGTGGCCGACCCCGAAGAGAAACGGCGGCGCATCGGCGAGGAATTCATTCGGGTGCGGGATCGGGCTCTGGAAGTGCGCGATCTGGATCCGGAGGAATGGCTGTTGGGCCAGGGCACCCTCTACACCGATACCATTGAGTCGGGCGGAACGCACAATGCCGAGGTGATAAAAACGCATCACAATCGGGTGGCGATGATCGAGAAGCTGCTGGCCGCAGGCAAGGTCATCGAGCCTCTGGCCCAGCTCTACAAAGATGAAGTGCGGGAATTGGGAGAAAAAATGGGGCTGCCGCATCACCTGGTGTGGCGGCATCCCTTTCCCGGTCCGGGATTGGGAGTGCGGGTCCTGTGTTCCGATGGAGAAGATGTCCCAGCTGCAGATGGGCTGGTTGAGGCCCGGGTGGGCGAAATTGGGCAAAAATTCGGCTTGGAAGCTCAGATTCTGCCGCTGCGCAGCGTTGGGGTGCAGGGCGATGGGCGGACCTATGCCCAGCCGGTGGTAGTCGCTGGCGAAGGCGATTGGTCCCGCCTGGAAGAGGTCTCAACCGAGTTGACCAATGCCGTGCCGGAAATCAACCGGGTAGTCTATTTGCTGGCACCGGCAAAACGAGCGGCGCAACAGTTGAAAAAAGGGTATCTCACCCGGGATCGACTGGACCTGCTGCGCCAGGCCGACGACCTGGTTATGGCCGCTCTGGAGCGCCACGAATTGATGCAAGAGGTGACCCAGCTGCCCACGGTGCTGGTGCCGCTGTCATCGGATGGTCTGCAGGAGAGCATTGTGCTGCGGCCGATTTCCACCGATGATTTTATGACTGCGCGCTTCAGTCAATTGCCGCGGGCCTTTGTCGGCGAAGTCGTCGAGGGGCTGCTGGCCCTGCGGGGAATCGAGGCGGTGTTTTACGATATTACCCACAAACCACCCGGGACCGTGGAGTGGGAGTGAGGGGGGGAAGGAACGCGGCGCCAGGGCGGGACTTTCGGGCAGAAGATTTGCCCCTCTCACAGCAGGGCTTCCGAGTGGGGGTGGCCCCTTAGTACTGGCCGGATTTTTGTTCGCGCGCCCCCTTCGCAAGCGCCCAGGGGGTACTCCACCAGATACTATTTACTTCTTTGAAAACTTTCTCCGTTGCACTCGAGTCAGCGGTTACGTCCCCCGGGAAAGGTGAACGACTAGGCAGTTGGGAAGGGCTGCACTGGCCCCTCCACTGCCTATTTTTTTTCGGCCTCTTGCCGCGCCAGTTTTCTGCGGCGATGGACGTAGGCTTGTGGGGGCGGAGTCAGGATGGTGCGTTTGCGTTCATCCACGCCCTGCCATTGGGCGGCACCGGAGGGTTGGAAAAACTGATCTTCGCCGCTGTATGCCTCGCCGTGCTCAGTGAACTTGTAAAAGAGGGTAGTGCGCGTACTCGGAGCCGTCCAGGGCAGCGTCACGTGCGACAGGGCCTCGGTGAAGATGATGGCGCTACCGGCCCGTGCGGGAACTCGAGTAATCATCGGGTGTACCCCTGCAGACAAATCAAGCCATGTTTCGGGGACGGGCAAGTGACCCTTGTGGGAACCGGCCAGACAGCCGAAGCCGCCCCCGTTGCAGACGGTGTCCTCCAACTCGAAAGCCACCGTGACGAGACCATTGGCATAGGTGTCGTTGGCGGCGTTGCGGTCGAAGTAGATGGGAACCAGTTCGGGGGGCCTGGCGGGATTCAGCAGGCGGCCGTTGCCACCGTGTATCCTGCCGCCGGCGAGATTCTCATTGAAAACCCCGTGGGTGTGCACATTGATGTGGTCGATGCGGAAAGCGGGGAGCCCTCCCGGTCGGGCACCGCCGAAGATTTCGTCCAGAATTGCCGATATCGCGGGAAGGTCGAGTAGATCGACGTAGGCCTGCGACCAGAAGCCACCATCTTTTTCGAGCTGGGAATAGAGCATTGCGCCCTTCTCATCCGCCGCCCCCTTGAGCTCTGCAACTTGTGCCTCTGTGATGGCCTCCTCTATGGTGAGAAAACCCCAGGTGTCGAATGCAAAACGCTGCTCTTCATCCATTGCTACTTTCCCTGTTTTTTTTGGTTGTCGCCTTGCCGGCCAAATAGGATTTAAAAAACATACAAAGCCTTCGAGGGGGCACTGTCAAGTCGCAATTGACAAAGCCCGAGGAGAAGAGCGGGAGGGGATCTGAAAGGTGGGGCGGTTGGGATGTGGCCTTTTGGGTTTGTATAAAATTTTGTGGTTTCCTATACGTTTAGAATAGACTATGGGTTCGATTCGCCCACCTAGGGAGAAGTTAAGTTTCTATCCGTCCGCTGGACAACTTACCACCGCTCCCATTTCCCAACACCAGACCGGGTGGGTGAGGTTCCCCTCCTCGTCGTAATCGATCTCCCTGCCATCCCTTTCCCCATTTTTATAGTTTATCTCCCATCTTATCTGTCCACTCTCGTCATAATAGGTCCACTTACCATCCCATTTGCTGTCCTTGTAGTTTTCTTCCTTTTTTATCTTCCCATTGCTGTAATACTCGACCCACTTACCATCCCTTTCCCCATTTTTGTAGTTGCCTTCCCTTTTTTTCTCTCCACTGTTGTAATACTCGACCCACTTACCCTCCTCCTGGCCATCGACGTAGTGTCCTTCGACAAGTATCTGGCCATTTTTGTAATACTCGACCCATTTACCCTCTTCCTGGCCGTCCCTGTAGTTTCCCTCAACTTCTATGCGCCCATTTTCGTAATACCCCACCATTTTACCATGCCGCTTTCCATCTGAATAAGTCAGTCTTGCCCGAAATACGCTATAATCATTGGGTTCCTCTTGCGTTTCTAAGTAATCATCGGCAAAGCCATTTACCATGCCAATATTGACAATCACCGCAAATTCAAACTCGCCGCGCCACCGCTTACCCTCTTTGTATTCTCCCTCGACGACGAGTTTCCCATTCCCATCGAATACCTTATAAAAACCGTGTTTGACTTCCCCATTTTTACTGCTAAAGAACTGGTATTCTACTTTGTTCCCATATTTATTTTCACCCTTATGCACCTCCAATGTCTGTCCCCGATACCCCGTAGGGCTATCCTTGGCACATCCTCCGCTACCCACCAACAACCCCGCCATCAGTATGCGCAATATATTTTTCATCCCCAGTAAACCCGTAGAAGGGAAAGACCAATCGTCACCACAATAGAAAAATAAGGTGTTTGGCAATCAGAACCCAGGGGAAAATGGCAGGGGGAGATATAGATCTGCCCGGGAACAACGGAAACCGCCGCGGCAAAGTCCCAGGGGGACGGTTGGCATCTGCAAAGACACTGTGGGAGCAAAGTAGTTTTTAAAAGCGGATGGCGTAGAGGTTTGCTTTGTAAAGGTCGAAGTGCAGCCGGACGGTGCGGCCCCGCAGGTGGCTCAGGTCGGCACCGCCCTTCCAGGTCAGGGGCGCGTCGATGTGGTCCCCGGCGAGAGGCTGGCAATCGTTCAGTGTATAACCCTCAATGGAATCGATGAATTTCGTCTCGCTGCCTACCTCGGCAGGACTCGATGCGAGGATCTGACAGCGCACATGGCCGGAATATAGCGCGCGCATATTGAGGCGAATGCAGTCGGTATCGAGTTCGAAGGGAACGGTCCAGAACTCGCCCCGCCCACGACTGGCAAGGGAGGTGAAGCCATCTTCGCGTACCACGGCCCGCAGAATGCCGGACTCGGCCGCTTCGCTTATGCGCTCGGCATCGCCACCCGGGTGTTTGTCCTCGTTGTGCCCGTAGCGGATAACACCAAGATAGGACGACCATTCACCGGCAGCGGTCGGGATGATGCCGGCGCATGCATAGGTGCTCATATAGGGGTTCTGGTTAGAAGCTGCCGGGGCGAGCCAGGGCATGCGTCCGAGCGGGCGATGCCAGATGATGCCGTCGCGGCTGGTGGCCAAGTGCACATTGATGGCATCGGATGTGCGCTCGTACATGGAGAGCCGCATCAGGTGCGCGTCGGTGGCTCCGGGCCAGCGGGAGTAGCCGTTGCAGTAGATGTCGAAATCCGGTGGATCGAGGGGGTCGTTCTCCAGCACCGGCACCGAGGGGGGAAAGTGGCGGAAATTCTCCGAGGCGGTGCGGTTGACGCCGCGCCGTCCCATAACTCCGTCCCGCTGCCGCGTGTAGAGGACGTATTGTCCCAGATCTTCATCGTAGAGCGCAATGTTTTGCACATCGGAGTGCTGGTCGTCAAGCAAGGGTTTTTCCAGGTCGGTCCAGTGCAGGCCGTCGGGGGATATGGCTCCCAGAACCTGTCGCTGGGTCTCGGTCCACAAACACCAGACCATTTTGTAGCGCTCCGAGGGGGGGGCTAACGGATCCTGGAATACGCCTATGCCGAGGGGGCGCGGGTAGATCTTCACCAGGTTGTTTTGCCGCGAGCCCTTCCACTCCACTAAGCCGAGGTCGGGTTTGTGCCAGGTGAGGCCATCTGCAGATTCGGCATAGGCGAGCCCGAAGCTCGTGCCCGGGATGCCGTTTTCGTACCAGCAGCGGTAGACGCCGTCCGCCTGGATAAAGGAGGCGTATGGGGAGAGGTAGCTGGCCTCCCAGGGGCGGTCTGGCAAAATCGCGGGATTGGGGTCGACCGCAGGCGGGTGGACTTTCAGCTCGATGCCCTGGGGGACGCACCAGCCCGTGCCGCGGCCCCCGCCCCAGGCAGTCCCGTACCCCGGTTCGACGCCCATCCAGTCGACGAATACCCATTTGCCGCGTCCAAGTCCGTAGTTTTGCATAAATTCACCCGGCCCAGTTGGGCCTGGTTATCACCCTGTCCGGTAGTGGTCAAGGGCGTCATTGTCCAGGGCGATCCCGAGCCCGTTTCCAGTCGGCACTGCGAAGTGTCCTGCGGCAAATTCCAGCGAGTCGCCGATCAGGTTGTTTTCGCGCACGAAGGGCAGTTCGTCGCATGGCTGCAGGTCGTTGCTCAAGGTCGCTTGCAGGTGCACGGAAAGGGTGGTCTGAATCCCGAGACACAAGCCCCCGATCTGCAGCCAGATAGGGCAATTCGCGGCCTCGGCAATGGCGGCGCAGCGCTTAACTTCTGCGACATTGCCGCTGAGGTTAAAACGATCCACGGCATCTGCCTTTACCGCGCCTAGGACGGCGTAGGGATCGAGAAGGTGCAGGGCCTGCGGGATGTCGGTTTTGTGGCGCAGGAGCGCATACCACGCGTAGTTGACCTTGGTCTTTTCTACAGGATCTTCAAAGCAATCGATGTTATAGGGGGCCAGCTCTTTGGCCAGGCGAACCGCGGTGGTGGGATATTTGAAGCCGCAGTTGGGATCCACGCGAATGGCGTAGTCCACCCCTGCTGTAGCAGCACTGATAATTTCTGCCTGACGCACGATATCGCCCGCGTGCGCCTTGAGTTTGTGGACAGTGAAACCGAGAGCTGCGGCCTTTTCGGCTTCTTTCGCGGTCTCTTCTGGCGGCAGGTGGGAAGACCAGTAGGCAACCGGAACTTCGTCGCGGACTTTGTCGCCGATCAATCTCCAAACCGGTACTTCTTTGGCCTGGGCGACGATATCGTAGAGTGCCGACTGCCAGGGCATGTTGGCGCTCTCGAGATTCATCCGCAGGGGATCTTTGCCTATGAGGGCATCCGCCTGGGGCTGCACGTTGCGGCGCGGTTGCCATATTTCCCCCAGACCCGTAAGGGCCGCATCCGTGTGGACCTTGACAATGGTATGCTCCCAGTCTGCGTGGCCGATCTTGCGGATGGGAGCAATATAGGGGACGCGGACTTCGATGAGTTCGATTGCGGTGATTTTCATGTGGGCTTTAGCAGGTGTAAAATGCATTCTCCTGGCGGTTAAGGGGGAAGTAATGATGGCGCAGGTGGGGGAAGCCGACGCCATGCGGCGGTGGTTCCGGCCCCCCGCGCGCTAGCGCACCGAGGGATAGGGGCTATACTCTACCGCTAGTTCGATCTGTTCAACCTTTATATTGCCCTCCATCAGCGCCGGGCGTGCATCCAGCGATAGCTGCAGCGTGTTCCAGCCTCGGCGGGGCAGCACATCGCGCAACTGGAACCTGAGGTCGAGGCCGCGCGGGGCCAGGTGCGGCGTATTGTGCGCGAAGTCCCGGGTGAGGGACTGACCGAGAAGCGACTG
>CAXFTV010000773.1:0-3090 GCA_964005845.1 uncultured bacterium | reverse complement strand
TACAGCAGCGAGGGCACTACGCCCTTTGGCACCCCAGTGGTTTCTCCCTCGCCGGCTCGCTACATCCAGTTTCAGGTCGTCGCAACGAGCCAGGACATCCAGTCTGCCCGCATCCTGGACGCAGTGTCTCTAACCTATTTGACGCCCCCCCTGGCCGATGCCTTTGTCGCCGAAATTTTCCCTCGAGAGGTGGAGGTCTCCACCCCCACCTCATTTACCTATGCCGTCAAGCCACGGATGGATTCAGCCAATCTACTGGGGTTCGACACCTTCGAAATAGACACCCCCATTCGCGTCGAGGCCTTCGAAAAAATAGAGATATTAAACCCGGACGGCAGCCTGCGGGCAGAGCATTCCTTCGCCGCGGGCGACACTCTGGGGGCAGGTGAGTTTCAGGTTCTTTCCATAAGCGAAGAATCTTTCAGGGTGCGTTTTCCAACTATCACGGAAAGCGGCAGTTTGCTGAAAATAAGTTTCCGCACCGCGGTGCTGCGTTTTAACACCGAATTCAGCGGTCGCGCATCTCTGTCCTCTGAAGAGGGTTCCTTTCAAAATGCAGTGCCCGGCAACAGTGCCAAACTTAGCGAGGGCGAAGAAGACAATCCCATCCTTTCGAGTACGACGGTATCCAGTCCTTCCGTCATACGGAAAAACCGGCTGGTGGACGCCCTGGAAGTCATCCCCAATTCCTTTACGCCCAATGGCGATGGCCACAACGACCAAATCTCAATAGCCTACAATGTCCTTGCCCTCACCAAAGCGGGCAAAGTAGCAGTGCAGGTTCTCGACCTTTCTGGCCGGGTGGTAAAAAAAATCCACGATGAGGCTCAGAATAGCGGCCGTTATTCCTTTAACTGGGATGGCAAAAACGATAGGGGTGAAACGGTTTTGCCGGGCATCTATCTACTGCAGATAGCTGTTGAAGGTGACAATTACAGTGATACCATGCTCCAAACTGTGGCAATAGCTTATTGAGTTTTCCGCCTAAACGATTTATCCGAGAGAATATGGACAATAAACACAAACCCGGGTGGTATATAGCAGTACTTTCCTTAGTTTTTTTTGGCCTGTGGGCATGCGGCGAAGATCCAGGCGCCCTAATCGTTGCCCAGGTGGGCTCTCGCCAGGTTACCCAGGGCCAATTGCGCACTGCGGTCGACGCCCTGCCCGACGGCTTTCGCAGCGAGCTCCGGGGCCAGGAGGCCCGCAGGCATTATCTGCAAAGTCTCGTCGATGAAAACCTCATGTGGCTGGAAATAGAATCCCGAGGGCTCGATACTGCGACAGTGATGTTGTTGCCCTTCAAAAAGAAAGTGCGCAAACAGCTGGTCACCATCTACCAGGAGCGCGAAAAGCTGACCCAGGTCTCCATATCCGGCGAGGAAGTTTTGCAAATCCTCCAACGCCGGGGTCTCGACCAGTTAAAGGAGCGATTGGCCTGGGGCATAATGACCGAAACTGAAGCGGAAATAAAAGAAGTAATACAAAAGCTCAAAGCCGGCGAACCCTTCGAACAGGTTGCCCAGCACCATTCTACCACGCCACAGGCAAAAGAAGGCGGCAAGCTGGGCTATATCGGCTTTGAAGCGGCGCGCCAGATGGCCATCCCCGATTCCCTTTTCAAACACCTGCCGGCGGGGGAAGTTTCGGCCTACCTCAAACACTCAAAGGGTTTCTTTATCATTCGCTTTACCGAAGAATGGCCCGCCGACGTCGCCCGCTACGAAAAGGAAATTTTCGAAGAGTTAAAGGGACAAAAAATAGGCGAAAATATCATGGCCCGGGCCGAAGAACTGGCGCGGGACTTCAACTGGCAGTTAAACCCCGCGGGGCTCCAACTGCTCCTCCAGCAAAGCAAATCCGCTCTGCAGCTTGATTCACCGGCAGCCGCAACACCGCTCTATACTTTTGCTGGGGGGCAGATAAGCCTGGCCGATTTTGCCTATGCCCTCAAAGGCACCCGCCATAGCGAGGTTCCCCTTGCGGACAGCGCTGCGGTGGCGACCCTGGTCGAGCGTTTGCTTCGGGCACCGGCGCTATTCGAGGCGGCAGCGCGCAAGGCCGGCTGGGACCGAGAGCCGGCCTTTGTTGAGTGGTCTAAAAATCAGCGCTCGTTGGCCCTTCTCCAGGCTTTGAGAAAATTAGATGTCGAAGAGAAAGTCTCGGTGGAAGAAGAGGCAATACGCCAGTACTACGAGGAAAATCAGCAGCTTTACCACGAGCGGGATCGGTTCAAAGTAGGTGAAGTCCTGGTCAAAACCGAAGAAGAGGCCCTTCAGGTTAAAAGAGAAGTCGAAGCCGGGGTGAGCATCGTCGATTTGGCTAAAGAACGCAGTCTGAGACCCGAGGCGCGACGCGAAAATGCCGTTCTTGCGGGATATCCTTCGACCGAGTTGGCCCCCCACATAATGAAAGCAAAGATCGACGAACTGGTCGGCCCCATTGAAGTAAGAGACGGCTACTCGGTGTTCAAAATATTGAGCCGGGAAAAGGGACCGCTCCAGCCCTTGCGCCAGGTGCGCCGGCAGATAGAAAGCATTCTGAGGAACCAGAGGGAACAAGAAGTATTCGGCGATTTTATCCAGCAGCTGCGGCAAAAATACGCCAACCAGGTGCAAATCTACGATGACAACCTGGCTCTGGCACTGCCCGAAGATTATCTCAGTACATTCTGAGGAGAAGGCAAATGGACAAGAGAAATTGCCATCAAAGATTCCGTATAGTCTGCCCGGTACTCGGTGTTCTGATCCTGCTAATCGCCGGGAAAAGCCTGGCCCAGAGCGGCAGCGGATACCGCATTGACGACAACAAAATTTCCGTTGATTCGGCACAGCTTTGGTCCCAGTGGAAAGGTCCACGGCACGTTATCGATGTGCGACCCGACGGCGAGGTGCAGCCGCACTATTTTCGCCGCGTATACGATGTTATTGACGAGGACCTGGCCACCTTTTCGCGTCCAGTCGAACCGCCGGGCATTCGCAAAGAAGATGTGGCCATCGGCAATCTCCGAAGCAGCGTCGTCCGCAATGAAGCGGGCGACCTGGAACTGGGCAAAAAAATAAAACTGAGCAAGTTCCTGGATGGGAATTA
>CAXFTV010000772.1:0-7589 GCA_964005845.1 uncultured bacterium | reverse complement strand
GGGTCGGTACAAGTCGGTGGCGAGCCGCACCCCGTCCCGCATCGGGACCATGAGGTCCTGGGCGACGACGATGCCGTATTCGGGCAGAGAAGATTCTTGCTTCATGCGAGTTTCTCCAGGTAAAAAACCTCGGTTGACGGCGCCGGAACCAACCGCGGCCAAATTATTAACGTGTCTTTATGGCTGTAATATTCCGCCCTGGTGCTCCTCGTCAAAGGACGGAGGGCCCTAAATGCCATCGACCACCTTGGTACCTGCTGCGACCGCCGGTGGCCAGGACGACCCGACCGGACAAATCCCAGTTCTTCGGGTACAGGGTGCCGCATCCTTTCGGGCCTCCATAGAAAATATAATCTCCCGACCTGCCGCCGCCACCTGCCTTGATGAAACCCCCTGCATTCTCTATAATCAGTATTTTGACAGAGCGGCGGCTCGACAATCGTCGTTTAACACCGCGGTTTATTGCGCTAATAACCGAGCGACGTTGGAGGACGACGCGGTCCGGGCCTGCGAGCGGCTAAACTATTACGACCTGATGCGACGCAAGGAGCGCTGAGAAAGCCATGCCTCTAACCGAACAGCAAGTGCGCTTTTTCGATCTCTTCGGCTACCTGAGCTTCCCCGGGCTCTTTGCCGCTGAAGCCGCGGCCATCACCCAGGCTTTCGAAGCAATTTGGGCCGCCCGCGGCGGCGGCCACCATCAGCACCCGCACGACCACGAGCGCAACTCGGCTCTGCTGCCCTTTATCGACCTGCATCCCCACCTGTGCGCACTCCTCGATGACGAGCGCGTCGAAGGCATCGGAACCGGCCTGTTGGGGGAAGATTTCAACTACATGTCGAGCGACGGCAATTTCTACGTCGGCGACACGGTTTGGCACTCGGACGGCTACAAACGTCCACGCGGCTATCGCTCGATCAAACTGGCCTTCTACCTGGATTCCGTGGGCCGCGATACCGGCTGCCTGCGGCTCGTTCCGGGAAGCCACAGGATCGGCGAGGCCTACGCCGAAGCGGTCCACGAGACGATAGCCACCTCGGGTGCCAACCGCACCGAGGAAGACTGGGGCATCCCCGGCACCGAGGTCCCGGCCCTGGCGCTGGAAACCGAACCGGGAGATCTGCTGGTCTTCAACCACCGCATCAAGCACGCCTCCTACGGCGGGGGCACGCGGCGGCGCATGTTCACAATCAATCTGCAGCAGCGCTTTCGGGAAGAGGACGAACAGCTACTGCGCAACTGTATAAGCGACCTGGCCGGGTATTGGAGTGAGCGGGCCTACGCACCGCTGATGGTGGAGACGGCCGGACCGGGCCGCATGCGCCATCTCGAGCAGCGCCTGGCCCACGATGACCACCTGCCCGAACTGGTGGCCAGGGCGCGCCGGAAAATGAGCGAACCGAGGCGGTTCTAGACACCCTCCCGGCTTTGCAGCTCGCACAAGTAGGGTTAGCTGCACGATCTCGTGCGGTCCTGGGACTCAGCGCAGAGGAGGAATAAGAGAAATGCACTACAAGGGCAAACTTATCGTCAAAAACGACGAGGGCATCCGCGAACACAACGACTGGGGCACCCTCAACAAACTGCTATGCAAGGAAACCACGGGGGATGAAAACTTCACCTTCGGGGACATCACCTACAAGCCCGGCGGCGTGCGCGGTCCCGACAGGGGCGATGAGGCCTTCCACTGCCTGCGGGGAGAGGGCATATTCAGAGCCTGGCCGCAATTCGTTCCCGAAGACGAGCCCATCACCATCCGCATCCGCCCGGGCACCGAGTACTACGTCCGCCACGACATACCGCGGAGCATCGAGAACACCGGCTCCGAACCTCTCTTCGGCGCGATCACCCTCTGCCATCTGGAACGGCCGTGCCACGCCCATTATTTTTCCCACGAACCAGGCATGGGCAACGAAGTGCACCGCCACGGTCCGGACAAGCAGGGCGAGTTGCTGCGGCAGGATTTCGTCGAGGCCATGTACCTGGTCGAAGGACCGGGCGCCGTGTCGCTGGCCGATCCCTTCAATCAAACTATAACCGACCACGTGATCGAGGTGGGGTCCGCGGTCTACCATCCACTCAACAGCCTGCACCGGCAATTCAATCCCAGCCGCGCGGGCAAGGCAAATTTCTGGATCCACGCCGGCTATTACCACGGCGCCGGCAGAGTGACGGCCGGCGCTTTTGACCTACCCGAATTCACTTTCTGGCACCGGGAAAAATAGACGGACATAGCAGGCAGGGCGCGCCGCAGTCCTGCCTGCCCTGCGCTGCTTTGTGCCGCTAACTTATTGCAGAGATCAATTGTGAAAACCGTGATTTGCATAGGAGATTCGATCCGCATGGGCTACGAACCCACGGTGGTGAAAGAATTGCAGGGCTGGGCCGAGGTGCGCGAAATGGGCCGCACCCAGGGCGGCAATACCCGCAATGTGCTGGCACACCTCGACGAGTGGGTGATCCGGCACGACCCCGACATCGTGCACCTCAACGCCGGCCTGCACGACATGGCGCGAGAACCGGGTCCCGGCCCCGAAAACCGCGTGCCCCTGGACGAGTACCGGAGCAATTTGCACCAGATCCTCTCGGCCCTGCAGACCGGCACCCGGGCCACGCTGATTTTCGCCCTGACCACGCCCGTGGACCTGGCGCGCCAGCACGCCGTGAACTACGGTATCAACCGCACCACAGAAGATGTGCTCAAGTACAACCGGGCCGCTACCGAGGTAACGGCTAAACTGCAGGTGGCAATCGACGATCTCCATCAGGTGGTGGTGGAAAATGGAATCGACGAGATGCTGGGTCCGGACGGGGTCCACTTCACCGCAGAGGGCGCGGCCGTTCTGGGGCGGGCCGCGGCCGCAGCCATCCGCGCGGCTGCATGAAAACTCAGCCTGGAAACATACTGTGCGACAATATTCCAGCTCGCAAAACGACCGGGAAGACATGGCAAAATGATGACCGATGAAGAGCGTTATCTCTTCGATCTACAGGGCTACATGGTGATCGAAGATGTGCTCAAGCCCACCGAGTTGAGCGCCCTCAACGACATGCTCGATGAGTACGACCTGTGGAACGAAGCTCCAGAGCGGGATCGCTTCTTCGATTACTGGAAGAACGGCGATGGCCAGCTTTCGGCCGGACCGCTACACCGTTTCGCCAAGCCCTTTCGGCAACTGGTCGGCCACACCCGCATCGTCCCCTATCTCGCCGACCTGCTCGGCAAACAGTTTCGTTACGACCACGGTCAAGCCATGCTGATGAGAAGGGGCGGAGGCCCTTTCGAATTGCACGGCGGCGGCGTGCCGCGGCTGCCGGGAATCCGCTATGAGGTCGCCGACGGACAGCTGCATTCCGAACTTCTGGTCGTCGAGTACGCGTTGTGCGATGTCGGCGAGACGGACGGCGGCCTCTGCGTTCTGCCGGGCAGCCACAAGAGCAATTTCGCCTGTCCGCCGAGTTTCGCATCCTTCGAGAAAACGGGGCCATGGCTCCGGCCCGTGCCGCAAAAAGCCGGTTCGGCGGTTATTTTCACCGAAGCACTCACGCATGGCACCTTGGCGTGGACCGCAGCCCATGAACGCCGGGCGCTTTTTTACCGCTATACCCCGGGGCATATGGCCTTCGTGGGGCGCTATCGGGAAGACGGACTCGAGCAGCCCGATGGCGGTTACCCCCGGCCTTCGCACAGCCCCGAAGATGATTGGAGCCCCGAAGAGCGGCGCATTCTGGAGGCCCCGTACTGGTGGAATCGCAGCGATACTTTTCCACCCAGCTCAGACGACCAGTCTTGAGCGAGCGCGGGATGGGCCTGCACTTTTGCAGCACAATCGGCAAATCGCTTCAAACATCACCCGGGTACGAGACTATTGCTCAATAACCCGAAACGGAGAATCCGACAGCTGCATGGGAAATGCTCATGGCAAACCAGCACGAGATGAACGGAACTAAAAATCGAGGGCTCGACAAGCGCTATCTCCTCAACGACGAGGCGATGCAGGATTTTATTATAAATGGCTATCTGGTAGTGAAGCCGGATCTGCCCCCCGATTACCACCAATCGGTTTTCCGGCAATGCTCGGAGATCCTTGCGCAGGAAGAGCATCCGCCGGGAAACGATCTACTGCCCAAAATCCCCATGCTCCAGAAAGTCTTCGATGATCCCGTGGTCAGCGGTGCACTCGCCAGCATTCTGGGGACAAACTACATCATGCACCAACACCGCGTTTGCCATTATCATCCACCGGGAAGCAAAGCGCAAAATTGGCACAAGGACTATCCCCTGGGCGGGAATGTACGCTGCCATCGAGTGCGCCTGGCGATGGCTTTTTACTACCCTCAGGACGTCACCGAGGACATGGGCCCCACGGCGATTCAGCCGGGCACGCAATACTATGTGGATCCCGCCGCGGAGATCCCCGGCTTAGCACTGTGCGGCGAGGCGGGCACGGTGACCATTGTGCACTATGAACTTTGGCATCGGGCGACGCAGAATCGGAGTGATAAGACGCGCTTCATGTTGAAGTTTCTCTTTTGCCGCACCGAGGAACCCCAAGGGCCATCGTGGGATGCCGAGAATCCAGTCTGGGAGTTCGAACGCGCAGCCGCGCTACCAAAAAATCCGGGGGCGAATAGGGACCAATGCGGTCACCGGGTCATCTGGGGCCATCTTTGGCAGTGGTACTGGGGGCGGCAGAATGGCCACGCGAGAGTTGCCCCATCCCCGCGTTGCGACGACATGGCAGCCGCGCTCCAGGCGCTGCGCGACGAAGATGCTTCAGTGCGTCAATGCGCCGCGGATGCACTGGGCTCTATCGCTCGAGCAGCCGAGGAGGTCATCGCCGCACTGCAAAAGGCATTGCGCGATGCAAATGAAGCGGTGCGCCTCAACGCCACCTATGCCCTGGCTGCGATTGGCGAACCCGCGGTGCCGGCATTGATCGAGGCACTGCGGGAAGAATCGGAGGCGACCTGGAAGCGCAACCTGAATCGGAACGACTTCACCAATCCGAGCCAACTCGATGCGCCCTACGGATTGGCCGCCATTGGCGAGCCCGCCGTGCCGGCATTGAGCGCAGAACTGGGAGCGCGGGACTGGTGGGTGCGGGCGGCGGCGGCAAACGCGTTGGGGTGCATGGGACGGGCCGCTGAAGCGGCCGTCCCCGCTTTGCTTGGGGCCTTGAAAGATGAGTCGGAGTGGGTTCGTCGAAATGCTGCGGACACCCTGGGCAATATCGGAGATTTTCCTTCTCCGCTCGAGGCGGCGGCGGCTTTGGGCGAGGCCTTGGGCGACGAGCGCCCGGTGTCGCCCTGGTCCCTATCGGGCCAGCCCTTTCGCGAAAATGCAGCGGCTGCCCTGGCGAAGATGAATCAATGCCCGCAAGGGGTTGTGCCGGCATTAATCAAGGCCTCGGGAGCGGAAAATGAGTATATCCGTTTCTGGACCTCCATGGCCTTGGAGGACGTGCGAAAAGGCTGATGCGCCAGGACTGCCACGCAGCTGAGCCTCCCGTTCCCGGGGCGTCGAGAAACGCCAGAGCCCAACCCCCCCTCGGTGCCGCCACCGCGAGCCCTCTGCTGCACGGCTACAGTGATCTCTAAGGACACCCACAATATGGCGCGCAAAACCTACGTCGAAACGTTTGCAGAAGGTCCCGGCGGCTGGCTGGGCTGGAATGAAAAGGGCGCCCAGCCGCTCGATTTCATCGAGGGAGCGGCACTTTCGCGCAGCCCCTGGTGGATCGACTCCAACCACGCGCCACCCGGCGGCGGCTACCTGCACCTGCTCTACTGCCTGCACCTGCACGAACAGTTCAGCTCCATGCCGCAACATCGGCAGGCCGGCGGCCCGAACCGCTTTGTCGAGGGCGGCTTTCCCACCGATCTCACCAACGCAAAAATGACCTTGCGACTCAAAGGCGAGGTGGATGCAAAGGGCGCCCAGCTGGTGCTGCTGGCACAGGCTGGAGTCGGCGAGATCTACGTCAATGCGGTACTGCTGGGACAACCCTTTGCAATCGGGCCACAGTGGTCCGAGCAGACCATCACGCTGGCACCCGATCCCGAGCAGTGGAAATGCCTGGGCTCGCATCAGGATCGCCTCGGATTCTACGGCTGGGGCGAAATCGATACAGTTTTGCGCGATGTCAACTGCGATATCATCCTGGTACTGCACCCCCTGGACGTGGTTCCGACCACGCCCGCGGACGGCGATTACCACCGCCTTCGGGCCCACGACGACTACGTGCCCGATCGCGCCCGCCTGCCCAGCGGCCACGTGCTGCTGGACCAGGTGCGCATCGAATTTGCCCACAGCTAGGCGCAGAGACGTCCTCTGCAAGCCCGCGGATTTGTCCTCCATTCCCCCGCTTGGAAAAGGGGCTACCTGAGGTATTCCTTATGGCTTCTCCCCTGCGCAATAAAACGCCGCCCTACGAATTGCCTTCGAATATTGTCTACTTCCACGACTGGCGCTACGTCGACCACGGCAAGGTCGGCTGGACGACAGCAGACCCAAAGCGCCCCGCCCTGTGGACCACCGAACCCATCCCGCCGCTGCACTACGAACCGCAGCTGCTGCCGGTGGGCATCCGCTTGCGCTGCCAAGCGGCGCGCAAAACCGAGCCCTTCCTGCTGCCCCGCATGACGGATGAAGACTTCGTCTTTAGTGGCACGGTCCTGCACGACCAGGGCTGCTACCGGCTCTGGTTCGACTGCTGGCCGGTCGAACACATCGGCGATAAAGAGCATCCCGTGGGCCACTTCAACTACGTGCGCTACGCCGAGTCGGACAACGGTCTGGACTGGCGCTTCCCCTCCCTGGGACTGGTCGAGCGCCGCGGCAGCAAGGCCAACAATGCCGTCTACGGCCCCCCCCTGACGCCCGCGACCGGGTACCACGGCGGCGGCGTTTTCAAAGACGAATCCGCCCCCGCCGCAGAGCGCTACAAGATGATCTACCAGGGTACTCTGAGCGCCGCCATGCAACAGCGCTACCAGCGGCGCAGGCCCGATGCCGTAGGGGCTTTTATTGCGCGTCGCAAGGGGCCGTGGTCCGGGCTGATGGGCGCGGTGTCTCCCGACGGTCTGCAGTGGACGCCGCTGGCCGAGGTCCTGGTGGCCCAGATCAGCGACACCCACAATGTCTGCGAATACGATCCGGTGCTGGGCCAGTACGTGGCCTATTGCCGCAACTGGTTCTTCAACCGCCGTACCATCGGCCGCATCGCCGCAGATCAATTTGCCGACTTTCCGCTTTCCGAGGAGGTATTCTGGCCCGGCACCCTGGAGCAACCCTTCGAGGTTTGGTACCTCAACGCCAAGACCCGGATGCCGGGCACCACCGACTACCATCTCATGTTTCCGACGCGCTGGAGCATCGCCGATGATCGTTTCGACTTCTTCATGGCCACCAGTCCGGACAATATAACCTGGAACCTGGTGCCCGGCGGGCCGGTGTGCACGCCGGGCGCCAGCGGCGCCTGGGATGGCGGCCTGGTCGGCCCCGGCCTGGGCCTGGTCGAGTTGCCCGACGCGCGCATGGGCATCCCCCTGGTCGGCTCCCCCGTGCCGCACAAACACCCGCGTC
>CAXFTV010000771.1:0-18844 GCA_964005845.1 uncultured bacterium | reverse complement strand
GAAAACCGACTCTTGCCGCCCCACCAGATAGCGGTCCATTGCAGCGGGCATCGTCTTTTGCACTATTGCCTCATTTCACGACAAAAAACCTAGGGGCGATCCAGGCGACGCCTTATAACCCGATCTCCCGCCTAGCTCCTACTTGATCCGCACTTCCCGCCCGCTCGCCGACGATTTGTAGATCGCCTCCAGCATCTGCATGAGCTGCACCCCCTGATCGGCCGACATCAAGGGCGTTTTATTCTCCAGAATACAATCGACAAAATGGCCCATCTGGTCGGCGAACAGGTCGACGCCGGGCACTTCGGGGGTCATGTCGACCTGGATACCGTCGCGCTCGACGTAGATCTTCAATGGATTGAGTTCGGCGCCGCCTTTGGTGCCCGCGATCTGCAAGACATTGCGAGCGGGCATATTGAGAGCCCAGCTGCACTCCAGGATCAAGGTGGCCCCGTTGTCGAACTTGATCAACCCAAAAGCCGAATCGTCGACATCAAATTTTGTCCCCTTTGGCACCACGTGTTTGAATTTCTGGTAGGCATTGCCCGATACCGATACCGGCTTTGGCGTACCCATTAACCACCAGACGGCATCGAGTGCGTGCACGCCGATATCGATGAGGGCACCACCGCCGCTGAGTTTTTTGTTGACAAACCACGACTGCGTGCCCAGCGGGATGCCGCGACGGCGGTGATATACGGCACGACCAAAATAAATCTCGCCCAGTTCGCCCTTCTGGACGTAGTCCTTGGCCAGCTTGTTGGCAGCGACGAAACGCTGGCTGAGCGCGTACTGCAAGGTCAGTCCACCGGCTCTGGCCGCAGCGGCCATGCGGCGCGCTTCGGCGACGCTCAGGGCCGGTGGTTTTTCGCAGATTACGTGTTTGCCGGCGCGCAAAGCATCCAGGCTGATCGGGGCGTGGAGGAAATTGGGCAGACAGACGCTCACCGCATCGACCCCGGCCTCCTTCAGCATCTTCTTATGATCCCCATACACGGCCTCAATCCCGTGCTCATCCGCCTGTGCCCGAGCCAATTCGGCATTCATATCGCACAGCGCGACGACCTCGACATTGCCACACTGCTTATACCCTTTCAAATGCTCGCGTCCAGGCCACCCCAAACCGATAATAGCGACCTTTAGTTTCTTTGCCATTAACAGCCTCCAATCGAGTATACGGCTTTACCTCATAGCACCCCTTTGGGGCTTTTCAATAGTATCGGCAAGCTGATATACTGTCAACTCACTTGTCTCGAAACCGATCTATCCTTTGATTTAACCGGGGGATAAAACAGCTCAAAAATGAACTGAACGCTATCATCGGGAAGATCACATGGCTGAGAAATTGAATCTGGCCATTGTCGGCTGCGGCGGCATGGGTCACCGCCACCTCTACGGTCTGGCCGAATTGCAGCGCGCCGGGCGCTCGCCCTTTGCGCTGATCGGCGTCTGCGATCCGGTCGCGGAAAATGCCGCCTCTCTGGCTGCCGAGGCCAAAGAATTGCTCGGCCGCCGACCCGCCACCGCCCGCAGTCTCGATGAACTGGCCGCCACCGGCACACTGCACGCCGTGGACATCTGCACCTTTCCGGCGACGCACCACACCGTGGCCGTCGAAGCCATGCAGCGCGGCTGGGACGCCATGTGCGAAAAGCCCATGGGCCTGACCGTCCGCGCTTGCAACCTGATGCGGCGGGCCGCTGATGCCACCGGCCGCATCCTCTCGGTGGCCGAAAACTACCGCCGCGATCCGCTCAACCGATTGGCCCGCGCGCTGCTGGATGCCGATGCCATCGGCACGCCCCGGCTCTTGATGCAGCACACCCTGGGCGGCGGCGACCAGATGACCATCACCGTGTGGCGCCACGAGAAAAACAGCAGCGGCCCGCTCCTGGACGTGGGCGTCCACTACGCCGATATCATGGAATATTTTCTGGGACCGGCCACCAGCATCTACGCCCAGACGCGGCTGCACGAGAAAATTCGCCACAACCCCACGGCCGGCCGCGACGTCAAAAACGGCGGCTCGCCGGGCGGCGTCTACGAACGCTGGCAAAAACACATGCCGGCCGAGTTCGCCGCCACCGCCGACGACGCCGGCTACGCTACCATCCTCTTTGCAAGCGGGGCCGTGGCCCAGTACATCGTCGACCGCGCCGGGCACGGCCGCGACCTGAACCAGCGCCTCATCTATGGCAGCCAGGGCTCTTTGGACCTGCCCGGCGACCGCAGCGGCGGCCGCCTGAAACTCCATCGGGACGGCATGGAGCCGCTCGACGACCAGCGCCTTTTCGAACTCGTGCCCGATTTTCGCCTGGACGAAACTACTGCCGCCCTCTTTGGCGGGGACCGCCTTTACGAGTATCAGTACCCCTTCCCCGAAACCGACCGCAAGATTCTCGCCATCGAGTACCAGGAGTTCGGCAGCGCCATTCTCACGGGGCGCCAGCCCGAAGTAGACGCCGAACAGGGCGCCCGCTCCGTGGCGCTTTCATACGCGCTCATGGAATCCCAGAGCGCCCAGCGGGCGCTGGGCATAGACGAAGTCCTGGAGGAGCGCATCTGCGCCTACCAGGAAGAAATCAACCAGAGCCTCGGCCTCTGAACAGGAGACGTAAATGCCCGCCATCCTCTGCCCCCGCTGCCATCAGCTGGTCGGCAACGACGCGACCCGATGTCCCCACTGCGGCCAGCGCCAGCCCGGTCTGTGGGGGTTCACCAGCGCCATGCGCAAGATCGGACTCCAGCTCGATTTTACCCGCCTGATCACGCTCAGCTGCGTCGGACTCTACGTCCTCTCCCTGCTGGCCGACCCGGGCGCCATCTTCCAGGGCGGCTTTGAAAACCCCTTGGAATTGCTGGCGCCCAGCGGCCAGGCCAGCTTCATGCTCGGCATGACCGGCTCCGAACCCGTGCTGCGCTACGGCCACTGGTGGACTCTGATTACCGCCATGTACCTGCACGGCGGTCTGCTGCACATCTTCTTCAATATGATGTGGGTACGCCAGCTGGCCCCCCTGGTCGAAGAATTCTTCGGTCCCTGCCGCCTTTTTACCATCTTTACCGCCGGCGGCGTAGCCGGCTTTTTCTTTTCGACCCTCATGGGCACGAGTTATACCCTGGGCGCCTCGGGGTCCATCTTCGGGCTGCTGGCCGCGGCCATTGCCTTTGGCCGCCAGCAGGGCAGTACCCTCTTCACGCGCCAGTTCATGCAGTGGGCCGTACTGCTCTTCGTCATGGGCATATTCTTCCCACAGGTCGACAACTGGGCCCACGCTGGCGGCTTTATCGGCGGCTACGGCGCAGCCTACCTGTTCGGCAAAGTGCGGGGTCCCGAAGGCCTGGGCGCCTACATCGGCGCCGGCCTTTGCCTCCTGCTCACCCTGGCCGCCTTTGCCCTGCAAGTGCGGATTCTGCTGGCCCTGCTCTAAAAATCTCATGGCCGCCGACGAACTGCTTGCCGTCCTCGATGAGAGAGGGGTCGAAACCGGTGTCAAAACCCGCGCCCAGGTCCACCGCGATCACGATTGGCACTGGCTGGTTTTGGTCTGGGCCGCCCACCTCGACGCGTCGGGCCAGGCGCGCACCCTGCTGCAAATCCGCGCCCGCCCCGGCGACCCCTTCCAGGGCAACCTGGATGCACCGGCGGGCGGCCATGTCAACGCCGCCGAAACCCCCCTGCAGGGAGCCCTGAGGGAATTTTGCGAGGAAGTCGGAGTCGAGCTGCAAGCAGCAGACCTGATCCACCTGGACGAATATCCCCTGGTCAACCACAGCGGCAAATGCCGCCGGGTCATCCAGCACTTTTACCTCTGCTGCCGCCCCATCGACCTGCGGACAGTACGTTTCAATGAGGAAGTAAGTGGTTTTGTGGAAGTGTGCTTGGAAGATTTCGTCGACTTGCTAGAGGGCCGGCAACAATCCATCCAGGGCCGGGGGCGCTTTGCCGAACAGCCGGATACCATCCTGGAAAAAACCGTAGAATTTGCCTCTTTCGCCTCTTATTCAGCGCCTATCCAGGCGAGCTTTCGCCGCTCTATGCGGCAGATCCTCACCTATTTGCAGCGCTCGATATAGGCCTGCAAATGGGCCCGTGCCCGACCGCTGTCGACCACTGCGCGAGCCTGTGCCACGGCCTCGTGCGCTTCCGCGCACAACCCCAGCCAGTAGTCCACCATTGCCGCATTCAGCACGATGCGGTCGTAGATATGGCCGCGCTCGCCCGCCAGAGCCGCCATACCAGCCGCTGCAAAAGCCGCGGCGCTCACTTTTTCCGGACGCGGACTTTGCGGGTATTCAAAACCCAGTAGGCCCGGATCCACATCCGCCGCAAAATCCCGCCTGGCGCCCGCCTCGCGGCGAAATCCCCGCGTGTGATTGAGGGCTTTGCGGGCAGCGGTGGACGGCTGTCCCAGGCGCAGGGCGTAGTGGCTCGAACCCTCCTCGCCCTTGACCACCATGCCGGCGTCAAAACCGCGTTCCCACAGCAGCCGCAGCAATTTTTCTTCGTAGCCGGCGTGATAAAAGCCAACCACCATATAATTGCGGTGGGGGCAGGAAAACAACTGCTGAGCTTTTTCGGTAGTGGCCCAGGGTGGCCGTTTTTTTATGTGCAGCCGCAGTGTCCGCAGACGATAGGCATCCGGTGCATAGATCCGCTGACTGAGATAGGCAAAACCCACTTCGGGGTCCTGTATCGCATTCGCCGCCTCTTCGCGCGACCCCTCCGTGCGCGCCCCCAAAGCCCGCAGGATCTGCTCCTCGGTGACGCCGCACTTGGGAGGCATTTCATCGACCCCGTGCAATACCGAAGCTCGTCCCAGTGCGGCGCGCACCGCCGCCACAAAAAGGGTGGGCCGGAAGTAGCGCACCGCCCCGTCGAAGGGCTGTCCGAAGTGGGTCAGCGAATCGACCTCCAGGGGCAGCACATCCGCCGCGCCCGACACGGCGTCCAGGTAGCCGCGAACCTCGTCGTAACTCTCCAGATTCATGCGCTGCCCGATCAGCAGTGCCGCCTTCCACGCATCCCCAACCTGGTCCGCCAGGACGACCGCCAAACTCCGGCGCGTCTCCGCGTAATCCAACTGCTGCCCCCGCAGGACTTTTCCAAGTGCGGCGGCTACCTGCGCGGCACCGGGATGCGTCGTCCGGTAACCCCCTTCTGGATGCAGCAGAAAAAGCACCTCGGAGGGCAGGCACTTTTCCAGTTCGGCCCTGCAGCCCGCCATGGCCTCTTGCTCCGCCGCACTCCATCCGGTTTTTTCGCCAAAGCCCCGGCGAATGGTCATGGCCGCAAAAAATGCCCCCATCTGCGCCATTGAAACCCGCTGTGCAGCCGCCAGCTCTCCCCTCGCGGACTGCGCAATCAGCTGCAGAATCCGCTCGGGTCGGGGATCGCCTTCTTTTTTGCCCAGTGGCCGGCTCTGGTGCGGCCCGGTGCAAATCCTGGCCTGGGCCTCCAGAACTTCGTCGTTAGGGCCGATGTATTCAGCGCTGCCCATTATCTTTTCCGACGACCGGTTCCGGCCCGATGCCGCAGGCTGCTCTGCAGCCATGCTCTGCGAATTCCCCAGCGGCCGGAATGACGGGACACCCCGGTCTTGAACTGTCGCCGTCCCGACGTTTTGACAACATCCCTCCCCGCATCACCAGGCACTAAATCCACCATCCATACTGAAGACATCGCGAAATCCATTTTCTTCAAAGTAGGCAGCGCCCCCCAGGCTGTTGATGCCGTGATAGCAATAGACAATATGGGGCCGGGTTTTATCTGTAGAGGCCATAAAGTCATCGACATTGGCATCGCTGACCAGAACGGCGCCGGGTATATGGTCTTCCCCATACGACCCGGGATCGCGCAGGTCCACGAAAATGGCCTCACCTTTTTCCAACATCTCTTTTGCGGCGCCCACAGAAATAGTTTTCACTACAATTGACCTCCGGTAAATTGCCCACGGAAATGTCCCAGTCGCGCCCTTTGGGCCGCATTGTTGACGGGACACCAGCTATTGTACACATTGTCTGTACATTGTCAACGCATTGCTCTTTCCAGTCCTCGGTGGCCCCCGATTTTTCATCGTGGACCGATTCTGGTCGACTAGAGCTTGCCCCACCGCTATTATATAAAAAAGCCAAAGGTTTCCTCCCCCAATTGAAGCCGGGAAGAAAATTTGCCGGCTGCGCTGGGCGCAGGCGAACTGCCCATAAAGGCCACTCCAACATCTGGAAATCGGCCAGCGCCAGAGGCCAAGCAGCCTTGCATCCACCGACCCGCGAAACGACTGTACACCCACCATGCCGACCCAGGAAGACCTGCGCCAGACCCTGCAACGCATCGACGGCCGCGGCTACAAAGCCTACAAAGAGATACGCGGGACCTACACCTGCCCTACCCTTACCCTCTACATCGACCAGGTCCAGGGCGACCCCTTCGCCGCCCCCAGTCGCCTGCGCCTGCGCCTGCCGCAGGAGGGCGCAGGCTACCCCCCCGAAACCTTTGCCAACAAAAGCCGGCGCCGCGCCCTGTGCACCTACCTGGCCATTCGATTTGCCGCTGCGGCGCAGCGCCTCCGCACCCGGCGCGGCACCGGCAAAAGCGGCCTGATCGAAATCGACACACCCGGCCAGCAGATCCTGGAGCGCACCGCTATCGCCATCGACAGCGATTTTGTCGAAGCCCGTTTCGTCGTGGGCCTGCCCGCCGCCGGGCGCCGCGTCCTGGGGCGAGAGGCCGCTGCCATGCTCTGCCAAGACATCCCCGCCATAGCGCGGCAAGCACTTCTGTACACCGCTAGCGAGGCCGCAGCCATAAGGCGCTACACCGAGGCCAGTGAAGACGCGGATATCCTGCGCGACCAGCTCGAAAATCGCGGTCTAGTCGCCTTTGTAGCCGACCACAGCATCCTGCCCCGGCGCAGCGGCGTAGACGACCGCCCGCTGCAAAACGCCGTCCCCTTCCAGTCCCCCCAGGCCCTGCGGGTGGAATTCGACCTGCCGCACGCCGGCAAAATCACCGGTATGGGCCTGCCCCGGGGCGTCACCCTGATCGTGGGCGGCGGCTTTCACGGCAAGTCCACCTTGTTATCGGCCCTGGAGCGCGGCGTCTACAACCACGTGCCCGACGACGGCCGCCAACAAATCGTGTCCCATTCCAGCGCCGTCAAAATTCGCGCCGAGGACGGGCGCCGCGTGGCGGGAGGAGATATTTCGCCCTTTATCAACACCTTGCCCTACGGCCGCACTACCCACGATTTTTCCACCGACAACGCCTCGGGCTCCACCTCCCAGGCAGCCAATATCATCGAGGCCCTCGAAGCCGGAACCGGCCTCCTGCTCATCGACGAAGATACCGCCGCCACCAATTTCATGATCCGCGATGTGCGCATGCAACAACTCATCGCCAAAAAAAATGAACCCATTACCCCCTTCATCGACCGGGTGCGCCAACTCTACGACGAATATGGGGTCTCCACCATCCTGGTGATAGGTGGCAGCGGCGATTACTTTGAGGTCGCCGACACCATCATAGCTATGGAGAACTACATCCCGCGCGAGGTCGCCCGAGAAGCTAGAAACATCGCCGCCGCGCACCCAACCACTCGCCGTCCCGAAGGCGGCACCGCCTTCGGCGGTCTAAGGCCCCGCATCCCCCTGGCCCATAGCATCAATCCGCGCAAAGGCCGACGCGACATCCATATAAAAACTCAGGGGCTGCACACTATTCTCTTCGGCACCGAGGCCATCGACCTGGACTCGGTCGAACAATTGGCAGACCCCAGCCAGACCCGCGCCCTGGCCGCAGCCCTGCTCTATGCCCGACAGAATTACATGGACGGACGCCGCCCTCTGCGCCAGGTGCTCGATTGCGTCATGCAAGATATCGAAGTACAGGGTCTGGAGGTGCTGACTCCCCATCCTCTCGGCGACCACGCCCTTTTCCGCAAATACGAGTTGGGCGCAGCTCTCAACCGCCTGCGCACTTTGAAAGTGAAGCAGGAGTAGGACCGCAGGCAACCCCGGAAAACCAGACAAATAAGCACGGCAAATCTTTAATTCTTTTTTTTTTGCCCTTTTTCGCCTAATTTAATGCGTGATCGGAAACCTGCTAACGCCCGGAGAAAGACCGGCAGCATGGCGAAATTCAAAAACAAAATAGTAGATCTGCGCGGACGTCTGGGGGTCAATGCAACCCTGGACGAACTGGAGCAGATCTTTGCGCTGGGCAATGGCAATCTCGACGATGCTAGCAGCGTGTTGCAGGGTGGGTTAAACACCTTTGGGTCCGGGGAAATGGTCGATGAACTGTGCCGCCGACTGACCCGACTCGAACCCCAGGACGATTCCACCGCCCTGGTTTGGGCCCTGGAAGAAATTGGCGGCCAGGCCACCATTGAGCAGATGCAGCGGATCTCCCGGACCCCCGATCTGGCGCCGCATATCCGCACCGACGCCGCCGTCGTTCTGCACGCCTTGGGGGAGGCCATCGACCTGGAAACCATGCCCACCCCAGAACCTGGGAGTATCCACCAGATTCTGCAGAAAATCCTGGACGATACCGAACGCCAGCTGCACCAGGTGCAGCCGGAAGAACGGGCCTTCATGCTGGACGAGATGTTCGATGAAATCGGCCGCTTCACGCTCCAGGAAAAAGGGCCGGATATGATGCAGACACTGGTGCACGCTTTGGGAGAACAGGAAAAAAGCGTGGCTGCAGACATGCTCTGGGTCCTGCGGGAATTCGGCGTCGAGGAAGAGATCCGCAATCTGATCGACCGCAATCTGGAAAAGATGCGCTGGCGCAACCTGGTCCCCAGCCCGGAAATGACCACCGCAACCTACGAGGGCAGATTTGACCGGGCTTTCATCTCTGATATGGGCCAGAAGGCCTCCCAGCTCCAGCTGCTCATCAGCTGGGCGCAGCGGCCGGACCAGCTGATTTTATTCTCTTTTTTGATCGATTTGACCTACTGGGGCGGCGGCGTCAAAGACTTTTTTCTCAAACCATCGACCCGCAACGACGAACTCGACGAAATCATCGAGGCATCCAAACGCCAGGGCATCCCCATGGTAGCGATAAGCGCAACTGAAACCCGCCGCCACCTCGGCCAGGCCCTGCAGGCCAATATCCACCACGCACGCCCCTTTCCCCCGGAATACCGCCGCTTCCACCGTCTGATCGCCCGCACTCTATTTGATGGAACTGCCCCGGTGCAACTGCCCGCCCTGAGCACTGAAGCCCGTTCCCCGCTGAACGGCAAAGCCGGCGCAGTGGAAGATTTGTTATCCGGCAGCATGCCCGCAGCGGGCTTCGACAGCGAACAGACCTTGAACGGACGCATGCTGTGGCGCGATTTCTACCAGTTGCACACCCCGCGCATCTCCAAAGTAGAAGTATGGACCGCGACCGTGGCCTATATCATCGGCTGGATCGAGGGCGATAAAGAACGCACGCAAAAGGCAGTAGCCACCCACTACGGGGTATCGGCAGGATCGATCTCCAAGCGCGCCGGAGAAATCTGGAACCACTTCCTCGACGTTGAACAGGGACCCATAGCCTATGCCAGCGAAAAGGCCAGGAGCGGGCCCGTCGCAGAGGGAATAGTGGACGGGAAAGCCGATCCCACAGAGCCCGACCGGCATGAAGACGAGTTGGAAACCGACTACCGGGAATACCTGGAAGAATACGAAAAAGTGGGCACCGAGATCCCCATATTGAACCGCTCCGAATTCGAACAACTCATCGATGAGCTCGATTTCCTGGCGCCACTTGAAGCGCTCGAAAAGCTGACCAGTGATCAGAGCAAACGCCTGCAAGAAATAGAACACTTGCTACTCCTGGATTGAAACCAAAAATCACATGATCTCCGTCGAATCCGTCACCCGCCGCTACGGCACCCTCACCGCCGTTGACAATGTCAGTTTCGCAGTCGAAAAAAATGAAATTGTCGGTTTTGTCGGTCCCAACGGCGCTGGCAAAAGCACCATGCTCAAAATGCTCTCGACCTTTCTGCTGCCCAGCAGCGGCAAAATAACAGTGGCTGGTCTGGACGCGCTGACAGAGCCTCTGGCAGTGCGCCGCAAAATAGGCTATCTGGCGGGCGACACCCCGCTCTACCAGGGCATGCGGGTAGACAAATTCCTGCGCTTCATCGGCCGGGCCCGCGGCCTGCGCAAGACCGACCTGGAACAGCGCTTCAGCACAACCGTGCAGGTCTGCGGCCTGGAACCCGTTCTTTTACAGCGCGTCAACCAGTGCTCCACCGGCTTCCGCCAGCGCATCGGTCTGGCCACCGCCCTGATCCACGATCCTCCGGTCCTGCTGCTGGACGAACCCACGCATGGTTTTGATCCGCTCCAGGTCATGGCATTTCGAAAAATGCTGCAGGGCCTGAGAGCGGAGCGGGCCATCCTCTTCAGCACTCATATCATCGCCGATGTCGAGGCCATCAGCGACCGGGTTCTGATCATCCACCAGGGACGCCTGCTGGGCGCCGGCCGCATTGCCGAAATGGCCACTGCGGCCGGGGTGCCCGGTGCCACCCTGGAAGATCTCTTCGCCCACCTGGTAAAAGGGGCCGATTCACCGGCAAAGACCCATGCCTGACGCCGGCCGCCTGCAACCCAGAGAACTGGTCGAGGGCACCCGGATCGTATTCGCCCGAGAACTGGAAGCCTATTTCGACTCGCCCATCGCCTACATCTATGCCACGGTCTTCCTGGTCCTTTCATGCACTACCTTCATGAATTCCTTTTTCCTCGATGCCGTAGTGGATATGTCGCCCTATTTCGAACTGCTGCCCTTTCTGCTCATCCCCTTTGTTCCAGCCATTACCATGCGCAGCTGGGCCGAGGAGCGCGCCCAGCACACCTTTGAGCTATTGATGACTCTACCGCTGCATTCCCTCCAGCTAGTCCTGGGCAAATACCTGGCCGCGGTGTGTTTTTATATGCTGGTGCTCCTGGGCACCCTGCCCATCGTTTTCATGCTGATCTGGCTGGGCGACCCGGACGTGGGCCTGATCCTGTGCAACTATCTGGGCGCCCTGCTTCTGGGTGCTTTTTTTCTGGCCTTTGGTCTGTTTGCCTCGGCCCTGACCCGCGACCAGATCGTCGCCTTTGTGCTGGCCGGCCTGCTGGGTTTCTTCTTCGTACTAAGCGGCCACGACAAGGTGGTCGAGGTCGTCGATGGTCTCTGGCCCGCCAGCCAGCTGGGCACCTGGCTCTACGAGTCCATCTCGGTCATGCCGCACTACCAGGCCTTTGGCCGCGGTCTTATTGGCCTCGATCACGTCCTCTACTTCGTGCTTATGAGCGGCTTTTTCATCTGGATGAACCAGCTCACCCTGCAGAGGGCCAAGTATTGAAACACCGTTTCCTGCTGCGCAGCGCGCTGTGTTTCCTCCTCCTTCTGCTGGTCGTAGTTTACCTGGGCCGCGTCCTGAGCCACGGCAGCGGTTGGCAGGTGGATCCGGGCGGCCGCCAGGCGTCGACGCTAGCTCCGGCTACTGTCGACTTGCTGAAAAACCTGCCGCGCAACCTCTCCATTACCTTCTTCGTCTCGGCCCGGGACGACATGCCCTCGCACCTGAAAGAGGTAGAAAGATCGGTGCGCGACCTGCTCGAGGCGTTGCGCCTCCAGGCGCCCCAACGCCTCGACTACCGCATCCTCGATCCCGATCTGAGCGGACCGGCCGGTGCCGCCTACGCGGCGCGCAAAAAAGCCTCTTCGTTCCAGGTGCGCCGCATCCTGCAAGACAAACACGACCAGCAGCAGATCTGGTCCTCCCTGGTGCTGGCCTACGAAGGCTTTCCCGAAGTCCTCATCCAGGGCATCGAAAACGCCCACCTGCCCTATCTCGAAGAATTGATCGTGCAGAATCTGCTGGCCCTGGAACAACCGCCCCGGCCCCGGTTTGCCCTGGCCGGAGGACCCACCTTTCAACTGTTGTCGCACTTCCTGAGCCAGTACGGCCAGGTCGACCAGATCGACCTGGAAAATAGTGCGGATCTACCCACAGAAGCCGATGTGCTGTTCTGGATGCAGCCACTGCGAATCAGCCCGAAACACAGTCGCCAACTGCAGCGTTTTGTGGACTCGGGCCGCAGCGTCATCCTGGGTGGCAGCACCTACACCGTGAGCTACGATCTCACTACTGAACCTGCCCGCTACCGCACCCGCCCCCTGGGCGCGGCCTGGAAGAAGCTGCTAGCTCCTCTGGGGCTGGTAGCGCAGCCGGATCTGCTTATGGATCGCAATGCCGGGCCCGTGCTCTTAGCCGGCGATGACGGTTCGGCCCGACCGGTGGAGGCACCCTTCCACCTGCGCTGTCTGCCGGCCTTTTACAATATGAAAAGTTTTCTGGGAGCGGCCCGGGGCGGTCTGAACTTTGTCGCTGCCAGCGCCCTGGAAATCAATCCCCGCAAGGTGGAAGCCGCCGGTTTCAATGCCGAAATCGTCGGCACTACCACCGAACACGCCTGGGTGCGGGCCCTGCCCAATCGGACCTTCGCCAACGCCGATCTGGATCCAACGCTGCAGGTGGGCAAGCAGAACCTGATGGTCCTGCTCAAAACCGACGACCCCTGGAAGGGGCAGATTCTGGTCCTGGCCAGCGCCGCGCCCTTTCAGGATGGCATTATCAACCAGCCCGGCTATGCGCATCAGGTTTTCTTGAAAACGCTGGTGCGCACCTTTGCAGCACCCCAGCGCCTGGTCCGAATCAGGGTGGAGCGCACCGGCCCCGACCAGATCCCGCCACTGGGCCATAGCGCGCGCCTGGGTTGGCGGTTTTTCGCCGTCTTCCTGGTGCCGCTTTTGCTACTCGCGCTGGGCCTGTGGCGCTATGCGGCCAGCGGCGGCCAGTGGCCAGATTCGGGCAATGCCCGCTGGCTTCTGTGGCGCCTGGGAGCGGTCCTGCTCGCCCTCTTCGCGGCGCCCCAACTTTTGGGGCTGACGGGGGCGCTTTACCTGGACCTCACCAGAGATGGACTCCACACCCTGGCCCCCCAGACCCGAGAACTCCTCGAGCGCCGGCGCGGCAACCTGCAGGCCGAACTGGCCATCACCTCCAGGGCATCTCTGCCCCTGGGACTAAAAGACGCCGAGCAGCGCATCCAGGACCTGCTCGAACGCGGTTCCATCCCCAGTTACACCCGGCGCCCCGAGTATCTCACCGCTCGCGAGCAGCAACTCCTGCAGGGCCGGGGGCTGCAGCCTTTTGCCATCCACCAGGTGGTCTCCGACACCCTGGTGAGCCGCCAGGTTTGGAGCGCTTTGCAACTGCGGCAGGGCGAGCACACCGCGGTGATTCCGCGCCTGGACGTCAATACTCTGGAGCACCTGGAATTCCTTCTGGCCGCAGCCCTGCAGCGCCTCGATCAGGGACGCGCACCACACCTGGCAGTAATCTCGGACCTGCCCCGCCTATCGCCGGCGGAGGCACTGGAGGACTTTCACAAAAAAGGCCTGCTGCCGCCCGGTGGCGCCGATGTCTACAGCCGGCTCAAGACCCTGTTGCGCGACTACGGCTACCGCATATCCTATATCAACCCGCGCGAGCCCTACTGGCCAGACGCGGTCGACGTGCTGCTGTGGTTGCAGCCGCGGCGCGATTCCAGCCCCCTCCTGCTCCTGCTGGCCCGCCATCTGCACCGCGGCGGCAAGGCCATCGTAGCGCTGCAACACTTCAACATCCAGCAGCGCCAGTATCGCGGCACCGGTTTCGCAACGGTCTACTGGCCGCAGCCGCAGTTCCAGGATCTCGATCCCTATCTGCGCCTCTTTGGGGTCGAGCAGATCCGCGAGGTCCTGATGGACCGCACCCAGTCGCACCTGGAACTGGAGACTCAGGTCAACCGCACGGCCGTGCGCGAGTACGATCCGCAGAACGTGGCCCTGCCCTTTCTGATCCGCGCGGTCGGCGCCCACTTTTCCTCCACCTCAGCTCTCACCCGCCACCTGGGGGACCTGCTCTTTATCTGGGGCAACCGCTTTGCCCTGGATCCAGTTCGCTTGCAGGCGGCCGGCCTCGCTTATCAGCCGCTCATCAACACCTCGTCGAAAGCCTGGTCCTTTGCCTGGAAAGGCGGCTGGCTACCGCCGGAGATTTTGCAATCCGCGACCTACCTGGAAGGCGAACAGCCTCTGGCCCTCGCCCTCCGGGGGCCCTTCCCTGCAGTCGAATTTCAAGAAGATGCCGAAGGTCGCAAACAACTGGTCGTGCAGACGACCGCGTTCCCACCCCCAGCGGGCGAACTGGTGCTGATCGGCTGTTCAGAGATGTTCAAAAACGACTATCTGCACGCCGCGCCCTTCCAGCACGACCAGTTGTTGCTCAACGCGGTTGCACTGCTGGCCTACGGCCCGGAACTGGGCGCCCTGCAGGCCCGCCGCAAGAGCACCCGAGGTTTCGCATTCAGCTCTACTACCACCCGGGCGGCATGGCGCATATTCGTCATTGCCACCGGTCCCCTGACGGTCCTGCTCTACGGTCTGTGGCGCTTTGCCCGGCGCCAGCACCCCCCGAGGATGGCATGAGGCTCTTACCTGCCATCCTCCTGCTGCTCCTGGGCTTCCTGGTAGGCGCGGACTATCTGCTGGAACAATCCCGCCGGCAGGACCGTCGCACCACCGGCAGCCTGCGCTCCTTTGCCAATCTGTCCGCAGACCAGGTACGGTCTTTCCAGGTAAAATTTAATGCGACCGACCACCGCTACGTCCGCCGCGACAGCACCTGGCGCTACCCGGCCTACTTCGATGCCTTTGTCGACCCTGGCCGCGTCGACCAGTTCCTGGGGAGCCTGCTGCAGAGCGCCGCTACCGTGGTCGCTACCAATCGGGCCAGGCAGGCCCACTTCGGGCTGCAACCCGAGGCGGCCATAGGGGTCGTATTGCAGGGACCTGCCGACACCGTCCTTTTCGAGGCTCTGATCGGCCGCGGCGCCCCGGGGCAAGGAGCCAGCGAGGCCTACGTGAAAAAAGCGGACGACGACACCCTGCTGCATCTGCACGCCAACCCCCGCCTGGCCCTGGGCAGTGGTAATCCCCCCATGCTCGACCGCCGTGTACTGCCCACCGCCCTGAGGAGAAAACCGCTGCGCCGGATCGCCTTTGTAAACGCTTCGGGACCGCGCCAATTGCGCCGCATCGAAACCGCACCACCCGGTCTTCCCCTGCCCGGCAGAATGCCCACGGGACCGACCTACGCCTGGCTGGCCACCTTTGCCGCCGGGGAAGATACCTGTCTCAACGCCAGTGCTTTTGCCTACGCTTCTTTCCTTTCCCGTCTGCGCTACGAAGAGTTGCATGGTCCCCATACTGCAAAGGCCTTCGAGTCCAGTTCGGCACGCCTTGAACTGACCTACGAAGACGATGTTGTGGACGTGCTGGAGGTCGGCGGCCGCAGCGACAAAGGCCACATCTATCTGCGCCATCAAACCAGCGGCCAGATCCTCACCATCAGCGCGGCAAAAGCCGACCTGCTCTTTCCCACTCGCAGTGCCCTGCTGGACTCCCTGCCGCAGCCTTCGCCCTATCAGCAGGCCGAACCCTTCGGCCCTGCACCATTCTGACCCTACGAGGTAAACGATGATTATCGACGTCCACAGCCACACCTGGAAATACCCTGAGCACTTCACCGACGATTTCCGCCAGCAGGCCCGGCACGTGGCCAAAGCCGGCCAGGAACTCGACCTGGGGGTGAGCTACGAAGAGTACCGCGCCGGCGCTGCAAAATGCGACAGGACCATCGTTTTCGGCGGCAAGGCGCGACTCTCCGGGCTGTGGGTGGACGACCACTACGTGGCCGCTTACGCGGCGGCACACGCCGATACCTGCATCGGCTTTCTGGCCGTCGACCCCACCCAGGAGGGCTGGGAGGAGGAGCTGCACTACGGCCACGAGGAATTGGGCCTGCAGGGCATCAAGCTCTTGCCCATGTACGCCGGTTTTTATCCGCACGACGAAAAACTCGAGCCGCTATGGCGCTACGCCGCCGCCCACCAATTGCCCGTCCTGCTGCACACCGGCACTACCTTCGTGGCCCAGGCACCGCTGGACTGCACCCTGCCGCGCCACATCGATCCGGTGGCACAGAAATTTCCGCAGGTGAAAATCATCCTCGCCCACCTGGCCCATCCCTACGAGGGGGAGTGCGTGGTAGTAGTGCGCAAACACCCGAATGTCTACGCCGATATCAGCGCCCTGCACTACCGTCCCTTCCAGCTCTACCACAGCCTCATGCTGGCACAGGAATACGGGGTGTGGCACAAGCTCCTCTTCGGCAGCGACTACCCCTTCACCACGGTCACCGCCTCTATCGAGGGACTCTACCGGATCAACAAAATGCTGGATGGCACTGCTCTGCCGCGACTGGACGAGCAAGAAATCGAAGCTCTGATCGAGCGAGATAGTCTGGACATTCTGGGTTTGTCGTAGAAAGGACGGCATATGAACGCGAAAGATCCCTTCACAGCTCCCCTTGCCATCGGCACCGACCGCCAGCTTTTTGTCGACGGCTACTGGATCGCTGCAAACACCGGTGTTCGGCGCCAGCTACACGCCCCGGAAAAACGGGAAATCGTCCTGAGTCCGGAAAAGCCCTGGGAAATGGGCGGCCTGTCCTACCTCAGTGCCTTTGAGGACGAAGGTAAAATTCGCGGCTGGTACCGGGCCGATCCCAAATCCCGCGATTCCGACCACAATTCAATTACCTGTTACGCCGAGAGCAGCGACGGGATTAACTGGCGCAAACCGACGCTGGAACAAATCGAATTTGCAGGATCGACGCACAACAACATTGTCTGGGTTGAGCCGGGCATCAACTTCGCCCCTTTTAGAGATGCCAATCCGGCAGCGATCCCAGCAGAGCAGTACAAAGCCATCATCCGCGACCAATCCGCAATTCTTGCCCTGGCCTCACCCGATGGCATTCGCTGGCACCTGATGCGTTCCCAACCCATTCTTACTGAAGGGCCTTTCGACAGTCTCAACCGGCCCTTCTGGGATACCTGGCGCAACGAGTACGTAGTCTATACCCGGGGCGTGGCCGGCCAGGGGCAGGGCGATTTTTTCGACGGTGTCCGCTGGATCCGCCGCGCCACCTCTGCCGACTTCCTCAACTGGTCGCCGCTCGAATCCATCGACTGCGGCGACACGCCCTTCGAACACTTCTACACCAACTCCTGCATTCAGTACCAGCGCGCCCCGGGGACCTATCTGATGTTCCCATCGCGCTTCGTGCACGAGCGGGTGCCCGACCCCGCCTGGACCTATGATACCGGCGTCAGCGATATCGTCTTTATGTCCAGCCGCGACGGCCTCAACTTCGACCGCAGTTTCATGGAGGCGTTCATCCGCCCGGGTCTGGACTTCGGCAATTGGCACGACCGCGGTATTTACTTCGAGGTCGGCATAGTGCATACCGGAGATACCGAGATGTCGATGTACGGCATGGAGAACGCCCACCTGCCCACCCAGCGCATCCGCCGCTATACATTGCGCACCGACGGTTTCGTCTCACTCAACGCCGGCTACGACGGCGGCGAGTGCACCACCCGCCCGCTGATTTTTTCCGGCGGTGAGCTGGAGCTGAATTATTCGACATCGGCGGTTGGCTCAGTACGGATCGAAATTCAAGATGTCGAAGGGCGGCCGCAGCCGGGGTTCGCACTGAGGGATTGTGCCGAGAAGTACGGCGATGAAATTGCAGGGGTGATGCGCTGGAAGGGCAGTGGTGCGCTGGACGCGCTGGCGGGCAAGCCGGTGCAACTGCGCTTTGTGCTCGCGGATGCCGATCTCTACGCTTTTCGTTTTCGCTAGGACTCGCAGAGTTATCGAGGCGCAAGGCCAGGAGACCGAAGATAATCGGCGGCTTTTAAAACCCTCCATTCAGGGCGGCGAAAATCCTCCCCGGAACTGGAAGGCGTAGAGGTGCGCACAGGAAATATAAAAGCGCAATTTCACCGTCGTGCCGGCCAGCCTGCCCAGGCCCTCTTGTTCCCACTTAACCCGATGCCGCACCGCATCTCCGCACACCGGCACACACGCGGAACGCCCGAACCCCTCGATCACCTCGCCACCCTCGTCCAGCACCTCGACCCGCACCTCCCCCCAGCTCGCATCCGCGTTGATTTCGAGATACTCACCGCGGAACCGGATAGGCACCGTAGTTACCGTACCGCCAGCGGGATGCTCGCCGGCCGCTATGGAGATAAAACCATCCAGGCGCAAAGTGGCGACCCCGATTCCCGAGCTCGTGGGAATGTCCCGGCCCATGCCGCTCCAGTGGAGCTGATCCGTGCCGTGGTAGTAAATGTAAATCTGCTCGCCGCGCACCAGGGGCGGCGCGCCCACGGCGATCTGGTTGGCCTCGTAAGTCCCCGGCGCGCCCAGCGGGATGAAACTTCCGCGTTCCCCCGCTCGCCGCCAGTTCAGATTGTCCCGGCTCGTGGCCAGCTGCACCCACAACTGACCGCGGCGCCAATCGAAAATACTGGGCATCATGAAATACGCGCTAGCGGCTTCGCCATAGCGAAATGCGCCGGAGGTATACAGGTCTGCGTCCTCCGGATCTTCGCCGTCGGGCTTTAGGACAATGGTCGGAACCGACCAATTGATAAAATCCTTCGAGGCGCTGCGGCCGAGCGAGCGGAAGCGTTTTCGCGGCCGCTGATTGATGCGGACATAAGCGACGTAGCACTCCTCGTTATCATCCCAAAGCACCACGTTAAAGGTATCAAATACCCCTGTCAAAACCGTCCTGCCGTAGGGCTTCCAGTGGATGCCGTCCGGCGAAAACGCCACCTTCAACCCACCGCCTTCTTCGATGGTCTTGTAGAGCATTTT
>CAXFTV010000770.1:0-4494 GCA_964005845.1 uncultured bacterium | reverse complement strand
CTTCGTTCTGAAAAATAGTCGTCAGCAGAATTTTGTTTGCCATGCAGCTCCTTTTTTTGTTATTGAATTTTCATCTCTTGGCCCGAGTAAAAAGATAAATCAACGCGCCTATACCGTATAGATAGAGCGCTTGCCAGGCGAAAAAATACCCGGCGCCAGCGGCGAGGATGGCCACCATGATCCACTTTTCTTTCCCACTCATAGCACACCTCAATCTTATTAATTAAACACTACCAGAGAGCGGGCTACATTGCCCTTTTCCAACTCGTCGAAACCCCTGTTGATCTCCTCGAGCGGCAGACGCATGGAAATCATCTCGTCCAGTAACAAGCGACCTTCCATGTAGAGATGCGCCAACCGCGGAAAATCGACCCGGGGCCTGCTCATGCCGTAGGAAGTGCGCACGATTTCGCGCTCGCCCATCAAGGTATAAAAAGGCAGCGTAACCTCTTCCCCATAGGGAGTCTTGCCCAGGATTACGATGCGGGCCCCGGGGCGCGAGGCCTCCAATGCCTGGCGGATCGAGATGTTCTGGCCCGCCGCTTCTATGGCGTAGTCGGCGCCGCGGCCCTGGGTAAGGGCGCGCACCTCTTCGACCGGATCGTCGGCCCTGGCGTCGACCACGTGGGTAGCGCCATATTTCTCTGCCCACTCCAGCTTCAGCGGGTTCACGTCCACTCCGACGATGATCGAAGCCCCGGCGATGCGCGCGCCCTGAACGGCGCTGAGCCCGACGGCACCGCAGCCGACGACCACGACGCTGGTCTGCGGTGCAATGCGGGCGCAATTGACGGCGCCGCCATAACCAGTCATAACCGCACATCCCAATAGCGCCGCCCGGTCCAGTGGAAACTCTCGGGGCAGGGGCACGGCGGCCTGCTCGGGCACGATATTGTATTCTGCGTGCGACGAGACCAGGCTGTAGTAGTGCACCGGCCGGCCATCCAGCGACATCCGCGTCGTGCCATCGAACAACACGCCTGCCGCCTGGGCCTCCTTGGCCACTTCACAGAGAATGGGCTGAGCCTGATCGCAGTAAAAACAGTGGCCGCAGTTGGGACTCCACGAACAGGCCACGTGATCGCCGACCTTGACGCGGCGGACGCCGGTACCTATCGCCTCCACCACCCCGGCGCCTTCGTGTCCGATCACCGCGGGTAGATTCACCGGCTGGTATCCGCGCATGGTCTCCCAATCCGTGTGGCACAGACCGCTGGCCGCGATCTTGACCCGCACTTCGCCCGGCCCCGGATCGGCGATATCGATTTCTTCGACCGCGAGTTTGCCCGGCGTCGAGTGCAGAACCGCTGCTTTCATTTTCATCATCAGCTCCTTCCTTTCAAATGCCGGCTCGCTGCAGCATTTGTCCGACCACTTGCACGGAAAGGTCCAGGCACTGCTCGCCGTGCGCCGCGGTGGCATCGCGGGGATCCTCGCCGGCAACGCCCTGCGGCCAGACCGCGCGGTCGGCATCCAGCTGGCCCAGATCCGGCAGTTCGGGACGCACTGCCATCACCAGCGAGGTTTCGTTTCTGGCAGCGTGGTCCATCTGGCTTTTCCAGGCGTCGCGGTACTCTCCCGTGACGCCCAGCAGCTTGAGCCCGAAACGGGCTTCGCGCTCCTCGATATGCTCGCACCAGGAAGCGCGAGAAGGGCCGTGCCCATCTGCAAAAACAGCGGCAAAACCAGCGCGTTTGAGCTGTTCCAGAATCGCATCGACCAGTACCAGAAACAACCCCTTGGAAACCCAGTAGCAACTGCCATCCAGCTGGCGCTGCGGCGTCGTCACATCGGCGCAATCCATACCTTGGAGCATGGCGCCACCGTCCTGGGGCTGGGTGCGATCCGGGCCCAGATGGATGGGCGGCATCACAATGCCCCCGAAAGCGCGAGCGCAGCGGATCATCAAGCCCTCGCTGATGAGCGCGTCGCTGCCCAGGGGCAACTGCTCGCCGTGCCACTCCAGGGTACCCAGCGGCAGATAGGCGAGGGGACGCGACTGCAAACGCGTTCTGAATGCGCCCGGCAGCAACTCGGCATAGCGAACTATTTCTTCGCTCATCTCAGCCTCCCATTTTCAGGCTGCGATCTTCCAGCGGCAGATCTACCCGCACGTGGGCACAGCGGTGCGACTGGCGCAGAGCCAGGGCGATCTCCAGAGTCTCGCGGCCGAATTCCCCGGGACAGATCCGCTCCTCGCCCGCTTCAATAGAACGGCAAACCCCTTCGATAGCATCCACCATCGAGCTGCGCGGATGCCAGGGGTTGGGCAGCGCCGACTGGATGAGATCACCCGTCTCCGAATGTGTCCGCCACAGCTCGAACTGGGCGTGGGCATGGCGCGAGACGATGCGTCCCTCTGCGCCGATGAACTCCAGACTCCATTGGTAATTCGAAGTTTCGACGCGGGAATTGAGCAGGGCGCGAACCCCGTTCTCGTACACGACGAACCCCGAACCCGAAATATCCGCGTCGCTATGCGCCCCTTCATCGCTGTCCATAATGCCAAAAACCCACTCGGCCGGAGCCCCGGCAAAGAGGCGAAAGAGGGCCAGAGTATGACTCTGAATATTGGAAAGACTGGCGGGACTATGGCAGACCATGGAGCGCAAAGGACCGATTGCCCCAGCGGCAATCAGCTCGCGCGCCCGGGTGTAATAACCGTACCAGTTGAGATGGCAGGCCATTGCCAGGATTACCCCATGTTTTCGGCACGCCTCTATCATGGCATCGGCCTCGGCCAGGCTGCGGCACATAGGTTTGGTCGCAAAGATCGCCTTGACGCCCATCTCGGCCAGGGCAATCGTCGTTTCTGCACGTGGTTCGGGCCGGGTCGTCAGGGCGACGAAGTCGGGTTTTTCCCTCTCCACCATTTCGCGGAAATCGAGGTAGAGCGCCTCGACCTCCCAGCGCCGCTTGAAATCGTCGAGTTGGGCGCGATCGGGATCGGCGGCAGCCACCAGGTCGATGCCGCGGGCCTGAATCATGGCCGGGGCGTGGGCCCAGGGCCAGGGGTAGTGCGGCATGCCCAGATGCTCGTCATCGATGGTGCTGCCCATGCGGCCGCAGCCGACTACGGCACCGCGGTAGGTGTGTTGGGGAGCGCTGTCTTCAACGATCTGAAATGCTTCGCCTCTAGTCTGGGCCATTTTTTCAATCCTGCTTTTCTTTTTTTGTCTGTGAACCTTCGGGGTGGTAATAGGGCGGCAAGAGCAAATGCGCTTTGAGTTCGTCTGCGGCCAGCTGCTGCCGCAGCGCCGTCGAGGGCTCGCAGCCGGGCCAGTCGACCATATAGGAGGGACCGTACTGATAGGCCAGCCAAACCTGGGTCCCGCTCTCGGGTGGCGCCACAAGATGCGACAGGCTCTCGGTGTACAGCACTCCCGAACCCGCCCGCAGCGCAATTTTCCGCAGCGGCGGAATCTGCCCTGGGTCGACGCCTTCGTAGGGGTGCGGCAGATTTGCTTTGTGGCTCGAGAGGATGGCGCAAAAGGCCTCGGTATCATCCAGGGCAATTAGGCAGGTGAGCAGCAGACAGCGAAACTGGCCGTCGCCAAAACAGCGATAGCGGGCATAGCGCCGCGAGTCGACGGCCCCGGCACCGCTCAGGTAGACCGAGGCTCCCGCCTCCCGATACAGAGCCCGCGATCCCACCAGGCGGTACTGCCGCCCCCAGATAAAAGCCTGCACCGGATCCAGGACCCGCGGCAGTGCCATGGCATCCTCGAGCACGCCGCCCGCTTCGATGATGTGGAGTACTTCGCCCTTTTCAGGTGCTCGTCCTGCCAGCACATCGCGCGCCTCATTCACCTGGTTGGGCGTCAGCAAATCCTCCAGCACCAGATAACCCGCAACATCGAAAAAATGCCGCTCTTTGAGAGCGAGCTGCGACTCTCCAAGGCCGATCTGCAGATTAAAATAATCGTCTTCTGTGACCTGTGCTTTGGCAGCCATCCTCTAAATCTCCGTTTATTGCTCTGCCGCGGCTAGCGCTTCCACAAAAGGCGGCGGCCCCTCTACCAACTCGAGCTGCCGCGGAGTGGCGCGTGCGGCAAAACCGGGGGCCGTAAAGGCCAGGTCGCGCCATTTACAGTGGAAGGCCGGGGCATAGGAATAAAAGAGCGTTCTGCGCACCCGACCACTGTGATTTTCGACGGCGCCGTGCGATAGATCCTCGGAAAAAATCACCGCATCCCCGGCGCGGCACGGAACCGGCTCAACCAGCGAGTGGGACGGATCGGGCACCTGCCCGACCAGCGGATTTTCAAAGTTGCTTTTGTGGCTGCCGGGAATCACCGCAAAACAGCCGTCTGCGATCCCCACATCTGTCAGGGCGTACGAAATTTTCACACTGACGCACTTGAAGGTGCCATCCTGGAAAACGTACTCGCTGTAGGGCAGCAGTTCGGCATAACCGTGGTGGAAGCGAAAGGCCCCCTTGCCGTGGCGCGATAAAAAGGCGACCGCGTCTAGCCGGCAGGGCTCGCCGATCAT
>CAXFTV010000769.1:0-3329 GCA_964005845.1 uncultured bacterium | reverse complement strand
TGTATAGTAGGTTTACATAATAAATTTAGCCCGTACGGGATTCGAACCCGTGTTACCGGCGTGAGAGGCCGGCGTCCTAGGCCTCTAGACGAACGGGCCAGAAGTCACTATTTTGATTTAGAGACAAAAAATTTAGCCCCTCTCGAAGAACTTGTCAAGCCTGCTGATGGACTCGGGTGGTTAGAGCTACAGGGCCATAGCACTAACCCGGACAAGGGTGCGTGTTTTGATTCCTTGCTGGTGAAGTGCAGCCGGGCTTTGAAGAGCAGGGCGAAAACCATTGACAATCAAACCCCGACGGGATATAATGAGCCAGTTGGGAACTGGAAAGAGCCTGGGAGATATTCGATGATCGTAGAATGGAACAAACACATTTTCAGTCCCGATCTGGAGTCCTACCCGATCCATCCGCAGGCCGCCTATCGGCCGGATCTCAGCAGCGAACCGGACGATCCACTGGACGCCTATATGATGCATATGGACCAGGAGGGCATCGATCGGGCCGTGCTGGTCCATCCCGAGCCCTATGGCGACGACCACCGGTTAGTGCTGAACTGCCTTGAGCGCGAGCCCGATCGCTTCAGGGGTACCTCGCTATTTTATCCCCGCGACCCGCAGGCGCCGCGCAAGCTGGCGGCCCTGGTGGCGCAAGAGCCGCGCATCGTCTCCACCCGCTTCCATGCCCACCGCGGCAAGGAGATGTATCTGGAAAGCTTTGCCGACGAGGGCGTTCAGGCACTGTGGCAGCAGGCTCTGGAGCTGGATCTAATCATCGAGTTGCACATAGGCCCGAACTATGCGGGGCAGGTGGCCGAGGTCCTGCAGCGCTACCCGCAGTCCACCGTGCTGATCGATCATCTGGCCGAGCCCAATACCGGCGACGCCGCCGAATACGCCCAGGTGCTGGATCTGGCGCAGTTCGACCAGGTGTACATGAAATTGTCGGGTTTGAATCACTTTGCCACGGATGCCCCGCTGTATTTGAGTGCGCGCTCCTTTACCCGGCGGGTGATTGAGACTTTTGGGCCGGATCGGATGGTCTGGGGATCCGGCGCGCCCCGGATTGTGGCAGCACACATGGAAGGATATGCTGCTGCGCAACAGGAAAAGGTAAAAGGAGACAACCTGGCAGCTTTGCTGGGCTTTGGATAAAAGGAGAAAAAATGAACGCGATAGAACAGTATGAGTTCGACCGCCTCGGTTATATCATCATTAAAGATTTTCTAAGTCCGGGAGAAGTAGCTCAGCTCGCCAGAGCGGTTGACGCGTTGGAGGAACACGCGGTGCGAAACGTAGACCTGCCGCCGCGCAAATACAGCGGCTGGGGCGGGAACTACCATGCCAACCAGGAAAAGGGCTATCACGTCCAGGGGGCCAGAGAAGAGGGCAAGACCCTCATCATAGAGGATTTCTGGAATGCCGATCCGGCCTTTGACTTTCTCGTCGGGCACGAGCCGACTATGCAGTACGCAAATACCGTCATTCTGGGGCGGCCTACGATAAACAACTCGGAGATTCGCATCCGCTACCGCGGCAATGCCTCCGGTTCGCACGGGGGATATCGGGCTGAGAATTCCAAATACCGCTATCAGTTCGGGGGCGAGGGCATCGACTGCGCCATGGTGCGGATGATCTATTTTATCCATGATGTCAGCAACGAGCAGGGGGCCTTCTGCGTCGTTCCCGGTACTCACAAGGGCAATTTAGCGGCGCCCTACGGCAACGATCCGGATGAAGAACCGGGCATGGTTGGGTTGGAGGTTAAGGCCGGGGACGCCATTTTTTTCACCGAGGCGCTGCGCCACGGCGGCTTGACGAATCGCTCGGATCAGGTGCGCAAGACCATCCACGTGGGCTATGGACCAAACTGGATGATGTCGCAGAATATCTCCACCATGGACGAGCCGCAGCACGTGACCGCAGCGACTCTGGAACGCTACGGTGAGGAGCAGCGGAATTTGTTGCGCGCCTGGCCCGAACAAAAGGATTAGACTCCCCGTGGGGCCTGTGCGGTTCTTGCCCTGGGGCTTTGAGGGCGGTGAAAGAGGAAATCGATTAATGGCGTCTTCTGCGCCCCTTAGAAGAGGTAATTAATTCAGCTAGTAGGGGGGCGAATTTTGGTGGCGCAGTTCGCAGTCCTGCCCATGAACTGAGCTATCTCGGCACGACCGGCAGCACGAGCCGCGAAGGGCGCCCGGCGTCGTGAAAAATGGTTTGCCGCGCCACTCTCAACTCGGCGTCGGACCAGAAGGGTTTGCCGCTGTTGTGATTGCGGTCGAAGTTGGGGAAGTCGGAACTGGAGACGTAGAGCCTGAGGCGCTGGTTGGGTTTGAGGAGGATGCCCATGGGATTGAGACGGACCCGGTACTGCAGCGGCACATTGGCCTCGATCGGGCGCGGATTTTCATAGCCCTCGCGGTATTGCGCGCGCATAATTCCGTAGGTCAGATTCATCGCCAGGCCATCCTCGAAGACCACCGCCAGCTTGGCTGTCCAATCGGTATCGGCGGCGTCGGTCTGAGCCCATAGAATCAGGCTCACCGGGCCGGTGAGTTCGATTTCTTCCAGCAAAGGTGGGGTTTCGTAGAACAGGATATCCCGGCGGTAGTCGTGCGGTGCCTGATCCACGGGGGCTGCCTGCGAATCGGCGCGCATCAGGCTCATCACCGGGTCGCGCGGATCGTAGACGTAGTGGTCCGGCGCTTCGTCGTCGGGGGGAAGGGTGGTGAGGGTGCCGTCGCCGGCAACCGTATTGGCGTTGCCCCCGCTGTGCAAATAGAATTCCGTATAGCGGGTGCGGGCCAGGGGCCACTCCTTTTCGCCGCGCCAGCGATTTTCGCCCAGGATGTAGAGCTGTACCGGATCTTCCTCGGCCAGGCCATTGGCGGCGCCTTTGAACTGGAAGTCGTACCAGCGGGTGATCAGGTCGGAGTAGCTGCGCGCGGCCTCCGGGCCGTAGTCGACGGGGCCAATCTTGCGGCTGAACTGGGTGGAGTCGTGACCCCAGGGACCGATGATCAGGCGGTGCTCTTGGCGCAGGGGTTGGGGCCCGTTTTGGGTAATCCCCGCAAAGTTGTCGACCGTGCCGATGAGGCGGTCCCACCAGCCTGTAATTTGCATGACCGGCACCTGTACGCGGTTGTGAAAGGCCCCCAAATCGGATATTTCGCGATGCTGCTCGCGGTAGTAGGTCTGCAGTTGGGGATCGAGGGTAGAAAACACATCGGCGGGTATATCCGCCAGCGGCAACCACCAGATATACTTGCCGCGTTCGACCTGATTCCAGCACTGTCTGGCCTCTTCGGGGGTGTGCGGGCCGCTGGGAGATC
>CAXFTV010000768.1:0-2460 GCA_964005845.1 uncultured bacterium | reverse complement strand
GCAGAATGCGTCCGGAGCGCGCCCACATCGCACCTGAAAATTTCGACTGGCTCTTCGAAACCAACTACGAGCCGAAATGGCCGGAGACCTTTCTGCCGGCGCACAAAAAGTAGCACCTTCTATCTCATTGGCCCCATGCGATTAATAGCTGGATGGCTGAAAAGTCGCACCCTTACCTCCGATTCACGGCGAACGGACCCGAGCCCGGAAAAGGGCTGAAGTATATGGACAGTACAATCCCCCAGAACCTTTGCCCCGTCTATCCCGCTCCTGTTGCCCAACCGGAAGTGCGCGCCAAACTCTACGAACTCCTGGGGCTCCCCCCAACGCCCCCCGCGACCGACTTCGAGGCCACTCCGGGTCAGGAAGACGAAGCCGGACTCCGGATTTTCCACCTCACCTGCCGCAATTCACTGGGCGAAAGCATCCCCGGCATTGCCCTGATCCCCCACTCGGATACGCCGCTGCCCGGCGTCGTCTGCCTGCCCGGCACCAGCGGCAATGCCGCGCGTGTCACCCCCCCCCACTTCCGGCGTCTGCAGCCTGAGGGCGGCCCCCTGCTGGGGTGGGGCCGCGAGCTTGCCCGACGCGGCTTTGCCATCCTCTCGCTCACCCTAAAAGGTACTGAAAGCCGCTGTACCAGCATCGACCTATGGCACAGCGAAAACAAACTCCTCGCTCCCTACGGACGCACGCAAATGGGCATCCTCGCCGAAGAAACCCTGCTGGGTGCCCGCGTGCTGCGAGCGCTGGGGGGGGTCAATCCGGCACGCATCGGCCTCACCGGCATGTCCCTCGGCGGCAACGCGACCTGGTATGCCATGGCCCTGGACCCGAGCATTGCCGCTGCCGTCCCGGTCTGCGGTGGGGTGGGCAGCATGGCTCGAGTCATCCATGGCAGTCGGATAAACCAGGAACGCCACAGCGCCTATTTCTTTATCCCGCACATGCTGCGCTACTTCGACCACGCCGAAATCGTCGCCGCCTGTATTGCCCCGCGCCCCTTCCTGATGATCGCGCCCACCCGGGACGAAGATATGCCGCGCGCGGGGGTGGACGACCTTATCGCCGTGGTAGAGCCGGTCTACCAATCCCTGGACTGCCCGGACTGTTTCAAGGTCCACCAACCAGAAGGCAAGCACGAGTACCGCAGCGAATATTTCGAGTGGATGGTCGCCTGGTTTAAACAGTTTCTCTAAAACCAAGAGGGACGGCAACATGCGCAAGCAACGCACGATTTACCACAACGACGCTCGGCACTATTACCTGTGGCTCTACGATCCGCCGATGCGGCTTAAAGATGCCCGGCGCCCCATCGACGACGTGGTGGGCACCGGGGTCGACACCTTCAGCTACTGCGTGCAACGCGGCGATGGTTTGTTCTACCCCTCCAGGGTAGGCCTGGTATTCGGCAGCGACAAACAGCCTTTCACCAATTCCATTACCTGGCACGCCTGGCACGCCATGCAAAGCTTGATCGAGCGCGGATTCGACCCGCTGCAAATCCTCATTGACCGGGCCCATGAGAAGGGTCTTGAATTCTGGTCCGACTTGCGGCTGGCTACCTATGGCGGAATCGATCCCGGTCTTGAAATCGCGCAGGGGGGGCGCTATTTCGCCGAGCCCGAAGTGCGCGACCATCTGGCCGCCATTGCCGAGGAACTGGTCTGCAGCTATCCAGCCGACGGACTCGAATTGGACTTTACCATCGCCAATGGCAGCCGCGCCTCCTATCTGCGGCCAGAGGACGTGGAGGCCTACACACCGGTGATAAGCGATTGGGTTGCGGCGCGCGCCGACCAGGTGCGCCGCCGCAACGGAGGCGGCACAATCGGGGCGCGAATTTATCCAGTCGAGGAATTAAATCTGCGCCAGGGCCTCGATGTGCGCACCTGGCTGGCCGCCGGCTTGGTCGACTTTGTGGTGCCGATGATCTACGAATACAATAGGCTCGACCCGAACATGCCCATCGATTGGCTCATTGAGGCGGCCCACGAGTTCGATGTGTCGGTCTACGGAATGCTGCAGCCAACCGTGCCCGCCCAGGAAGTTTCGCTGTCCTCGGATAGCCGGGTATACGCCACTACCGAGCAATTGCGCGCCACCGCGGCCAGTTTCTGGAGCCGCGGTGTCGATGGCCTCTACACGTGGTTCATGCGCTGGCCCCACGGCGATGCCGAGCGCGCCTTCCTCGCCGAGATGGGCGACCCCGACCTCAGCGAAGAAAAGAACAGAACTTATTTCGTGCTGCGCCGCTCGCAGGAAGAGGATAATCCCGGTTACGGCGCCCCGCTGCCCATCACTATTCCTAGAGCTGATCCCGATGACCGGCGCACCCTGGAGTTCTACGTAGCAGACGACCTCAGTGCATCCGAGCACCTCAGCAAGCTAACCTTGAGCATCAAGATCACCAACCTCATCATGGGCGATGTGCTGACGATTTTGCTCAACGGACAGTCG
>CAXFTV010000767.1:0-2319 GCA_964005845.1 uncultured bacterium | reverse complement strand
CTTCCGGGGAGTTCGCCGGCATTGATGACGAGCAGCGCGAAATCGCCATCCGGGCCGTTGTCGATGAAGCTTCCGGCCAGTTTCCGGTCATCGTCGGCTGTGGCCAGCCGAACGTCCGGCGCACCCACGAGCAGATTCGCGCTGCGGCTGAAATGGGCGCCGACGGCGTCCTGGTAAACCCGCCCTTCTACTTCCCGATGACCCAGGATGAGGTGGTGTCCTTCTTCGCGGCCCTGGTCGAGCTTTCGTCCATTCCCGTCCTGCTCTACAATATCCCCAGCTTGACCAAGGTCGCGGTGGAACCGGCCACCATTCCGCGGCTGCGGGACGTCGGCGTACAGGGCACCAAGGACAGCTCCGGAATTCCGGCCAATACGCTCGCCTATCTTGCGGCGCTTGGAAGCGACTCCGACTTCCGCGTCGTGAGCGGCGGTGAATCCTTTTTTCTGCATCTCCTGGATGCCGGCGTCTGCGCCACTACCGGGCTCATGCCCAATGTTGCACCGCAGCTGGCCGCACGCATCTACGAGGCCTGGCTGGCGGGAGATTACAAAACTGCTTTCGAGGCTCAGCACCAGACCAATGAATTTGCCGCCGCCTTCCGGCCGCTGCACGATTTTTTGCACGCCGCCGGCAAAGCAGTGCTGAGCCGCCTCGGGCTTATGGAGAAGTGGGTCGCGCCGCCCAAAACGCCACTGAGCGATGCAGAGGCGGAGCGCGCTTTCGAGGCGGTCAAGGAATTCCTGCCGGAGTTCGCCGGGGGCTGAGAAGGCGGCTCAAAAGGGGTGCCGTGCCGTCGCCAGGCGGGTTTATCTGTGAATTACCTGCACCACGTCGAATTCCCTGTCTTCGTAGACAAAGCGCTGCGAAGGAGGGGGGTTGCAACGGCCAAATGCCCGGCGCATTTTTTGTTCGAGGCGCCGCAAGAAGCGAGAAGTAGCAGCGGCGGAGAAAATGCACTTTAGCCAGACGAAGATAGCGCCCGGTCGCGTCAGGCGTTCGCTTTCTTCGAAGGCGGGCAGACCGGCCTTTTTGGCAGCGCGCCAATAATAGTCAACGGTCGTGAGCACGAAGAGTATGGCCGCCCCCCGGGCCAGGGAAATCCGTGCTCCCGGGATGGCTTCGACAAAGGGCCGAAATTCAGCGGCTAAGCGCAGTGCCCGTAGTACCAGCTGGGCCCGCACCGCCCGAATGCGTTGCTGGCGTCCAGCGCCCTTTTCACCGGGCAAATCCGGGTGATAATAAATATTTCTCTCGTAGTCCTTTTCTATGTCGCGGGTGATATTGGCCAGCTGGATGACCTCGCCGATCAAGGCGCACGAGCGCAGGCGGGCGCTCGAGATTTCTACCGGCAATTCCTGGTCCAGGCGCTGCATTTCTTCGGCAAAGAGCAAGGGCGTTCCCAGCACATTCCAGCAGTAGCGCGCCAATTGGCCCGGAGAGCGCAATACCCCGTTTTGCAGGGCAAATATCCGGGTCGACCAGATCATCCCTTCCCCCATGCGTCGCACCAGCCGTCCAATGGCTCGTCTGTGGCGGGGATCCAATTGGGCGAATACGCGATCGACGAGGTGGGCGCGATTGACCAGCAGCAGGTGGGTGCTTTCACGGGGGTCTGTCGTGAGGGCGGGGTCGAGCAGCGGTGCCGGTTCCAGGCCGTCGGCATGTGCAAAGCGCTCTACGAAGCGGCGCAGGGCCCTTTCTTTTGCGTCGGCGCCGGGCAGGAGATCCTCATAGGTATCCAGCATGCGGCAGTATAGATAGGCCACGGCCAGCGCGCGCCTCATGCGCGGCGGTAAAAAAACGATGACGAGGGCGAAGCTCCGGGCTGCATGCGGCAGAATATGCCACAAAAATCGCTCGGGATCTTCGATGGCCTGCAGCTTGGCCGCCCGCGGTTTTCTTCGATTGGTCAAAAAATTGATGAAGACTGGGAATGGCATCCTATATCTTTCGCTCGATCTTTCCAGGGCGCAATACCTGCACTGAAAAGATAATAAAAGTCCGCGCTGTCAAATAGTGGACCCGGGCGGTTTGGGGCTCGCGAACTCGCGCTGCTGTGCGGTGTTCGAGCCGCTGGATTCCACTGCTTTTTCGGGTTCTGGCAACAGAGGTGAAGCCTGGGGCAAAGCGCAGATCCGGTCGTTTGCAGGAGCGCCAGGTCCACGGCATGGCAGTACTCTGCGGCGAGAAAGATCAAGTGGGGGGCGGGGGAGAGCCGGTTTTCCAGCATTGCTGGCTGACCTTCGCCCCGACGCGAAAAATGCTTTGCGGGTTGACTGGCCGGCGGGCGGAAATATAAATTAGCGGCGGTCTGGG
>CAXFTV010000766.1:0-8213 GCA_964005845.1 uncultured bacterium | reverse complement strand
TGGGCGTGTTGTCGATGCGCTTCGTCTTCCTTGAGCTGCTTTTCCTCATCCCCCAGGCTTTCGTCCTGGCGGATCTTTTCGATTTCCTCGCCCAGATCGGCGAGGATAAAGAGGGCCTGTTCGTCCGGGGAAAGCAGGTCGCGGCCCTTCTCCATCAAATCGATGGTATGGCTCTTTTCGTCCACTGCGTAGTAAAGGGTCTCGTCGATCTCACCCAGGCGTTTGTCGCGCATGTAGTCCGCTTCTACTCGTGAGATCAGGCGTTTGATGCCTTCTTCCTGCAACGCTTTCATGAGACGGCGATTTTTGGGGGCGCCGCGCACCGCTTTGAGCAGCTCGGTGCCAATCTCGTATTCGTCCCGTTCGCCGTCGCGGCTTTTTTCGGCTTCGGCGATTATTCGGTTGACCAGGGATGTCTGGGCGCGAATGAGCTTTTCCACCAATGGTTTGAGTTCGGCGTAGCGGTTGGTCGCTTCCGGCACGGGTCCGGAGATTATGAGGGGGGGGCGGGCATCGTCGATCAGGTTGCTGTCGGCTTCGTCGACAATGGCGTAGTTGAACTCGCGCTGCATAATGTCTTCGCGCCGCGTGGCCATGTTGTCGTAGAGGTAGTGGAATCCGATCTGATCTTTGGTGGCGTAGACGATATCGGCGTCATAAGCCTGGCGGGGGGAGGCTTCCTCCCAGGTGAATTCCTGCGGCACGTCTGCAGGGGTCGGTAGCAGATAGGCTTCGGCTCCGCCGGTCTGGCGAGCATCCTGGATGACGCCGACCGATAGACCCAGATAATTGTAGACTGGCCCCATCCACATGGCATCGCGCTTAGCCAGGTAGTTGTTGTGGGTAATCAGATGGGCGCCGCGGCCGGTTAGGGCATTTAAAAAGAGGGGCATGGTCGCCACCAGAGTTTTTCCCTCGCCAGTGGCCATTTCAGCTATTTTTCCCTGATGCAGCACCATGGCGCCAAATAGCTGGACGTCGTAGGGCACCATGAACCATTCTTCTTCATTGCCCACGACATCCCAGCGCTGCCCTATAAGGCGGCGGCAGGCTTCTTTGACCAGGGCGAATGCCTCGGGAGCAATTTCCTCGAGAAAGCCGGCCTCGGCGGCGCGGATTTCTCGATCCAGGCTTTCCAGGTCGTCGTTGGAGCGCTCGCGCTCCTCGATACTCAGCTCGCCGCGCAGTTCTTCTTCGAGTTGGTGAAAGCGCTCCCACAAGTCGTTGTTGCGCTTTTGCAAGGTGTCTTTGAAATGAAGGGTCTTTTGCTGTAGTTCCGCCGCCGGCAAGTTTTCGAACTCGGTGAAAAAGCGATTTATTTCCTCGACTTCGGGGAGCGTTTTCTTGAATTCGCGATCGGCCTGGGAGCCAAATATTTTTTTGACGATCGAACCAAACATGATGCGTCCTCGCGGCTATGTTGAAATGTATGAATTAGTGACCAAGCTCCAGACGCTGAGCCAGAAAGGGCGGTAGCCCGGCGTCGATAATTTTTTTCTGAGCTGCGGGTATATCGTACTCGACGCGGACCAGTTCCAGAGTACCCACGCCCTGGTCCCAGATAAGAAAACAGGAGCGCGCGTCTCCGTCCCTGGGTTGTCCGATACTGCCTATATTGACCAAGTAGCGCTGCCCGGCCTTTATCTCCACTGGCCCCGATGCCTTTATGGGCGCTAAGTTGAAGCCGTTATGGACGTAAATAAAGGGCTGGTGCGAATGGCCTATGAAACACAACTGGGTGGATACGGCCTCGAGCGCCGCCCGGGCATCGGAATGGGAGTTTACATAACCCCAGCCACCGGGATTGCGCGGTTCGGCGTGGACGTAGAAGGCCTCTGGGCGCTCCCTGGAAAGCGGCAAATTTGCCAGATAATCGCGTTCGTCCTGACTCAGTCGCGCCGCAGTCCACAGGGCGGCGGCGCGCGCATACTTATTAAAGTACTGCAAATTCAGCAAGTTTGTGGCGGCGGCGTCGTGGTTGCCAAGAACAACCTGGTCGGTCAGCGCGCGCGTGCGTGCGATACACAATCCTGGATCGGCCCCGTAACCAACGATATCGCCCAGGCATACCCAGGAATCAATGCGGCGTTCATCGCCTACTCTGCAGACGGCATCCAGGGCTTCCAGGTTGGCGTGAATGTCCGAGAGTATGGCTGTGTGCATGACCTCTTCTCATCAAACCTTTTACACGGGCAGTCCCCGCTGGCGGACGATTGCGTCGAGAATACCGTTGATGAAGCCGTAGGAGTGTTCGGTGCTATAGAGCTTGGCTAGTTCAATGGCTTCGTCGATGGATACGCGCACGGGAATATCTTCAAGGTAGAGCATTTCGGCCAGCGCCAGGCGCAGGATAATCCAATCGATCCGGGCGATGCGATCCTGCTTCCAGTGAGTCGCGTTAGCCGCGACCAGATCTCCCAGTTCGATATCGTGTGCGCCAACGCGGTGAACCAGGTCGGCGGCGAAACTACGCACCTCATCTGAAAGTGCGAAGCGTTGGGTAAGTTCCCGCAGGGCCTGGGGCGCGGCGCCCGGAGAACTGGTCTCCCAGTAGAGCACCTGCAAAGCCACCTGGCGGGCGCCGCGGCGATTATTCGGCGGCGGTTTTTCAAGGTCTGCACCTTCTTCGAAGTCCTCCGCGTAATCCGTCTGGAAGTTTCCCGTCGCCATCGTTATGAAAGCTCGTCCATCAGGGTAGCCATTTCGACTGCGTTGAGACCGGCATCCCAGCCGCGATTACCAGCCCGGACGCCGGCCCGCTCGAGGGCTTGCTCGACGGTGTCCGCCGTGATGACCCCAAAGGTCACGGGGATGCCGCTGTCCAGGCCAACCCGGGCGATGCCCTTGGCCGCTTCGCTGGCGACAAAGTCGAAGTGGGGGGTGGCACTGCGGATGATGGCTCCAAGGCACAGAACCACGTCGAAGCGCCTGGTGGCCGTCATCTTTTGCGCTGCTAAGGGCAGTTCAAAGGAGCCCGGTACCCAGGCGATTTCAATGTCTTCTTCTGCGGCGCCGTGGCGTTTCAGGCAATCCAGGGCTCCTTCCAGCAGACGGGTGGTTACCAGATCGTTGAAGCGACTTACTACGATGCCGAACTTTTTATCCTGAGCATTTAGCTTTCCTTCATGCACTCTGGGCATTTTCTCGCTCTCCACTGACGTGCGGTTCGTCCCGCTCGCTTGGATCCGCGCCCAACAGGGTGGCATGCCCCATTTTGTCTCGTTTGGTGCGCAGATATTTGATGTTGTGAGGATTTGGCGAAGCTTCGATGGGCACCTGTCCTACCAGGGTCAGTCCATATGCTTCCAGGCCTACCCTCTTTTGGGGATTATTGGTCAGGAAGCGAATTCGTCGCACGCCCAGATCATAGAGCACCTGGGCGCCTATGCCGTAGTCGCGTGGATCCATGGGCAGTCCCAGGGCGTGGTTGGCCTCGACCGTGTCCAGGCCTTCGCGCTGTTGCAGTTCGTAGGCCTTCAGCTTGTGAATGATGCCGATGCCGCGCCCTTCGTGGTGCTGAATGTAGACGATCACCCCCCTGCCTTCGGCGGCGATCATTTCAAGGGAGCGCTCGAGTTGCTCGCCGCAGTCGCACAGGTAGGAACCCAGAACGTCGCCGGTAAGACAGCCCGAGTGCATGCGTACCAGGGCATCCTGGCCGTCGCTGACGTCGCCCATCACCAGACAGATATAGGGATTGTCGTCCACCAGGCTGCGGTAGGCATAAACCGTAAATTCGCCATAGCGGGTGGGCATGGTGGTGCGGGTTTCGAGGGCAATCAGCTTTTCGGTGCGCCGGCGATAGGCGATCAGATCTTTGATCGTAGCGATTTTAAAACCGTGTTTGCGGGCAAAATCCAGCAGGTAAGGTGTAGAAGCCACACCGCCGTTTTCATCTAGAATGGCCGAGATGAGGCTGACCGGCTGGCACCCGGCCAGGTGGGCCAGATCAACCGAGGCCTCGGTGTGACCGGCTCTTTTGAGGACGCCGCCCGGCCGGGCTTGTAGCGGCGTCACGTGACCGGGTTGGACAAAATCTGCAGCGGTGCTATGGGGGTCGGCCAGGCAGCGAATAGTCAGAGCGCGATCGTGCGCCGAGACCCCCGTGCCGGTGACTCCCGTGGCGTTGAGCGAGACCACGATAGCGGCTCCTCTGGGAGCCTCGCCACCCGGCATCATTTCCAGTCCAAGGGCTTCGATCCGACCTTGATCTGCCGGTGCGTTGAGCGGTCCGCGAGCATGGGATACCATGAAGTTGATGGCCTCGGGCGTGACCCGTTCGGCGGCCATAATTAGCTCGCCTTCGCCAACCAGTTCAGTGCCGTCGACATCGCGCGCGCGTTCGTCCACCAGAACTACCATTGCACCGTTTTGCAGGTCTTCTATAGCTTCGTCTATAGTATTGAAATCAGGCATAATCAAGATTGGATTTCAGTATCCCATTGTGCGCAATTTTTCCAGGCTCAGTCCCCGCTCGGGGGCGCTGCCGGTCTGCAATAGGCGCTCCACGTAACGGGCGATGATATCCACCTCGAGATTGACGCGGTCGCCGGGCCGCCGTCGGGCGAGAGTGGTGGATTCAAATGTATGGGGTATTAGGCTCATCGTAAAGTCCCCGCTGCCGATCTCTACCACGGTGAGGCTAATGCCATCCAGAGCAATGGACCCTTTTGGGGCGATGTAGCATTCGATCTCCTGGGGTGGCTCGACCGCCAGTATCCAGTTTTCATGGCCTTGCTCCAGCCGGCTGATGCGGCCAACCCCATCGACATGTCCCAGAACTAGGTGGCCGCCGAGTCGGTCCTGAGGGCGCAGGGCGCGCTCCAGGTTAACGGCACTGCCAATCTCTAGCTGGCCCAGGGTGGTCCGCTCCAGCGTTTCCGCAACGGATTCCACCGCAAAACTATCTGGCCCCAGTTCCACGACGGTCTGACAGGCACCATCGATGTTGACGCTGTCCCCCAGGCGCAGATCGGTGCGCACCCTTTGGGCGCCAATAGTCAGGCGCTGGAAATCGCCTTGCCGGCGGCGCTGGCGCACCTGGCCGATTTCTTCGATCAATCCGGTGAACATTTGTATCTGACCCTGGCGGTGTAGAGTAGATCGGGCCCCAGGCGTCGGGTTTGCACTTCTTCAAGCCCCAGAGCATCTTCTATTTTTATAATACCCAGGTCGGCGATTCCCGCAATACCCCGCCCGAGAATTCGCGGCGCGACGAAGACCATCACCTGGTCCACGATGCGGTCTCGCAGGGCGGCGGCAGCCAGTTCGCCACCACCCTCGAGCATGAGGCTCGTCATGCCCTCTTGAGCCGCTGTTTCCAGGGGGCGGCGCAGATCAATGCGGCCTTGCGGCGCCTCATAGGGCCAGATTTCAACGCCGGCGTCCACAAAGGGGGCCAGGGTTCTGGGTGGATGGTCGGCAGCCGTGACCAGCACCGCTCCAGGGCGCTGAAATACCCGGGCCCGAGGCGATACCCGCAAGCGGCCGTCTACCACCAGGGGTCGCGGATTTCGACCTTTGACGTGGCGCACAGTCAATTGTGGGTCATCGGCCGCAACGGTGGCGGCACCGACCAGAACGCCGTCGACCCAGCTGCGCCAGCGGTGGGCGTACTTGCGGGCTCTGGGACCGGTGATCCAGCGCGAGTCGCCAGTGCGGGTGGCGATCTGGCCATCCAGAGTTTGAGCGAGTTTAAGGATGACCAGGGGGCGGCCGGTTTGCCGGTGTTTGAGGTAGGCGGCATTCTGGCGCTCGGCTTCGTCGCCGAGCAGGCCGACTTCCACTTTTAGGCCAGCTTCCCGGAGCTGCTTCAGGCCGGTGCCATGGACCCGAGAATCCGGATCCTCCAGGGCACAGACCACGCGTTTGATGCCGGCGTTGATGAGGGCAGTACTGCAGGGTGGGGTGCGGCCCTGGTGCGAACACGGCTCCAGGGTTACGTAAAGATCGGCTCCTCTGGCCTGGTCGCCGGCCTGTTCGAGGGCATGCACTTCGGCGTGTGGCCCTCCTAACTGCAGATGGGCACCTTCGCCTACAACGCGGCCCTGGCGTACGATTAGGGCTCCGACCAGGGGATTGGGGCTGACCCGTCCTCTGCCTTTCTGGGCTTGTTGCAGAGCCCGGCGCATGTAAATAGTATCGTCTTTCACGCGGTCCGGGGAGGTGAAAGAAACCTTGGGGCAGAACCAGTTAAGGGGCCTGGTGTAAAGTGACAGACCCCATTCCAGAAAACAGAAAAATTAGGCTGTGGAGATTGAAAAGTCAAGGTAGACGACCCACTTTTGCGCCCTGCCGGAGGTCTTGACAAAACGTGGTTGGCGAGTCTTTTTTAATTTTGGTCTGGTAAAAATATCTCGCTATTATAAAAAAACGCTACACGCGCCGAGAAGGAGTTTCTTTGTACGAAGCTTATTGGGGATTGAAGGAAAAACCCTTCGAAAACACGCCCGATCCTCGCTTCTTGTACCAATTCAAAGATGGCGACGATGTCTTTACCCGCTTGCTCTATACCCTGAAAGGCAACCGCGGGGCCGCTTTGCTAACTGGCGAGTCCGGTTGCGGCAAGACCCTAATGGCCCGGGCCCTGGTTCGGGAGTTAGATCCCGTAAATACTGAAATCGCTCTGCTCACCAACCCATCCTGGAGTGCCGAAGAGTTTCTCAGGGAAGTCCTCTACCAGCTGGGAGAGGATAGCTCACTGGAGACGCGCTCTCAGATCGTCCACCGGCTCCACGAAATACTTTATTCGAACTACGAAGCCGGCAAGGAAACTCTGGTGCTAATTGACGAAGGCCAATTGATCCCCGATGCGGCCGTCTTCGAAGAAATTCGCCTGGTCTTGAATTTTCAACTCAACGATGCATTTCTAATAACCTTGCTGCTGGTGGGGCAGCCGGCTCTGGCACAGCGGGTGCAGGACTATGAGCCGTTGGAGCAGCGGATTGCCACCCGCGGGGTGCTCAGGCCATTGCCGCAGGAAGAGGTAAATAACTATATAGTGCATCGCCTGCAGATAGCCGGTCGTGAAGAAGCTATTTTTTCTCCCGATGCCATTGAACTGGTCTACCGGTATTCGGGCGGTATCCCGCGCAAGGTCAACAATATTTGCGATATTGCTCTGGTCATAGGCTATAGCTCTAAACTAAATTGCATCGATAGTGATTTGATCGAACGTCTGATTCAGTCCGAGAGTGGCAATGGTACTTAGGATGAGCCAGATGCTGCGCTCTTCCGTCACAAAGCGCAACGCCACCGTCCCCGAGGAGAATATCCTATCCGCACCCTCGGGTGCAGATGCAGCGCGGGGCCTCGGATCTCCGCAAGAGGATGGAGCGGTCGCAGAGCAAGCGGTTATTGCCGTGCCCGATTTTCCCGTGGACACAGCCTCGATAGATGAGGGCGTTTACCCTCTGGAGGCAGCGGAGCGGGAAGAAATTCCGGCGCCCACAGCAAGCCTCGGAGAAATCGGGCAGATATACCGGCAAATGGTCGAAGCCGCCACCGCGATATTCGATGCGGCAGCAAAAAAAATGGTGCCGGACAGCGTTGCCATTATCGGTGCAGTACGGCAGGCATATGTGCAGCTCAGGCAAGGCGACGAACTCCTGGCCGAGATCGTGCGGCAGCGCCGAGATTTTCGCTCCTGGCCGGAGCGGGCGGCCAACGTTGCGATTCTCTCCATGCGGTTGGGTATGGAAATGGAGACCGATAAGCGTCGCTGCCTGGCCCTGGGGTTATGCGGACTGATGCACGATGTCGGCATGCTGACGATTCCTCCCGCAGTACTCGACAAATTCAAACTTTCATCTAAGCAGCTCAAGTTGTTGCACCAGCATCCGGTCAGATCCCAGCAGATAATACAGGGTTTCGGTGCATCTTTCGCCTGGATAGGAAATATTGTGGTACAGGTGCATGAGCGCTGCAATGGTCTGGGATATCCGCGCGGTTTGAAAGGCGAAAAAATCCACGAGGTAGCGCGAATTCTGGGGCTGGCCGATGCCTACGAAGCCATGGCCCACCCGCGTCCCGACCGCAAGGCGCAAGCCATGTACAATGCGGTAAAGGAAATCATCGACCAGCGCAACGCGCAATTCGATCGCCGCATCATCAAGGCTCTGATTCACATTGTGTCGATTTTTCCCCTGGGCAGTCTGGTCAGACTGAACAACGGCAAAATCGGTCGCGTGATCGCCGTCAGCAGAATCCACCCC
>CAXFTV010000765.1:0-7556 GCA_964005845.1 uncultured bacterium | reverse complement strand
TACTTTGCACCAGCGGCAACTCGTTTCCCGGTGGATTGGTGGTGTCGAAACGGATCAATTTTTGCAGCCAGGCAACCGCCTCTCTGCCCTCTTTCTCCCAATCGATTTGCATTATAGCCACCCGGCGTCCCGCACCAGCGCTTCGACCTCCGCCTTCTCTGCCTCGGCCAACTCAGCCCCATCTCCATTCATACCGCCGTGCAAACCTACCAGCTCCTGCATGTACTTGATGACCAGAGGAATATTCGCCGGCTGGCGCTGGCGGATCTGCTCAATCCGGACCATGGTCCAGAAATTTTGGTCGCGCTGGAAATCGCCCGCCAGAATCTGCGCCAGCAAATCCAGGGGTAACTGGGGAAAAGCATTGACAATACCCGAAGACATGCCCCGGGCCGCGCCGGCCGCGTGATAGGCAGGCATCCACCAACCGGCGGTTCCGCAAAGCCAGGCACAGTTGTCGTGGCCCCGTCGGCTGACCATCTCGGCGTAGGCCATCAGAAAACCATTGTGAGCCAGCTTGACCCCCGGAATTTCAAACTCATCGAAGAGCCGTTCAAGTAATTTCACCGACATGGGATGCTCGGGCCGGGGGTACAGCAAGGGCCAGATAGCGTGCTCGCGCAAAGTACCCATAACCTGGCTATAATAGCCGTATTGCTCATCCTGGTCATCGGCAGGCGGCGGCATCAGCATAGCCCAGTTGACCCCGGCGGCGGCCAACGCCGGTGCCATATCCCGCACTCGCTCCACAGTGCGCCCCAATCCGGACCCCAAACAAATATTTTTCCCACAACTCTGGGCTACCTGTCCGGCAACCTGGAGCAATTCTCTATGCTGCTCGTCGGATAGCCTGTCGTGCTCGCCTACGCCCCCTGCGTAGACCGCCGCGGTCACCCCACCCCTGAAAAGGTATTCGGCATTGGCAGCATTGGCCTCCAGATCCAGTACGCCAGGTGCCTTCCAGATCGTCGTCGGCACTGCCACTACATTTTCGTACAGCCCCTGTCGCGTTGCGGCAAAATCCATGAATCTATCTCTCCCATCTGAAAGTGTAGGTAGAATAGTTATTGGACAAAAAAAATGGTCCTATAACTTTAGGCATTCCAACTTTTAAAATAAAGGAAAATCTCCTGAAAGTGTCCTGATGCCAGTCTTCTGTTTGGACTTAGGGGAAGAAGAAAATAGCAGATGGAATAGGTTGCGGAGAAAATTTGGCAGTATTTTGCCGTTCCACTCGAGGCTTTCAAGAAAGTGAGGCGAATTTCCACTCTTCCAGCGGCACCATGGATTCCACATCCACGTCTACCCTGGCTCCCAGGCCAGGGACCTGTAGCGAAGAGACATCTATAGCCCCCGATCCGATTTTCAGCACCACGGACTTCCCCTGGCAACCGTAAAGGCTACCGTGCTGCTGCCGGCACCCCTGGCGCTCCGCTGCGGCGAGATGGTCCAACCCGTGCACGTAGTGGTGCCCGTTGCGCTCGACGTGCGAAATACCCAGAGCCGCCACATGGGCCAGATCCTGTTGCAGAGGCACCACCGGCAAATTCATCAAATCCTCCCCGGTCAAGAAATATCCCTTTCCCGTCGCCGCGGACAAATGCCGGGCCAGCCCCTGGTTAGCCAATGCCTTGATCAAGCCCTTGCAATTTTTCGTCGAAACTCCGAGGTAACCCAGCCGGGTGGCTTCTTTGAAAGTATTCAAGTCGCCATCCGACTCATCGATCAGCATAGGTTTGCGCTCCGACACGGCGCGAATCCCGCTTTCCAGTTGCACGTCGAGAGCAGCGCTACGCTCCAGTGGCTGCTCAATATAGAGCACGCTGGTATAAAAACGGGCGAGCTGCGGGTCTTCCCCCATCCGCTCTAACAACTCCACAAAACCCTCTATATTTTGGTACTGCTCGTTCCCGTCCAGCGTTATAAAGTAGTCACTTGTACTCTGGTCCAGCAGTGCAGCAATGGACCTCAAGCGTGCCAAATCGGCTTCCAGATCGCCGTTGACCTTAATCTTGAAATAGGACAGAGCCTGGACCTGGATGTATTCTTCAAGCGCCTGGGGCAGCCCATCCGCCAACCGGTCTGGCGCCGCAATCTCTGCCGTCCAGATGGGATCGCTCAACCCCACGGTATGGCGTATATAGAGGTTATTCAAGGGTTCCGGTGCGATAATATCCCCGGCCACTACGCCATTTAATTCAGCGTAGATCCAACCCAGATCCAGTCCCGGTAGATTGGCCTGCAGCAAGTCGAAATAACTCAACCCCAAAGCGGCGCCCAACCCATCAAACAAAGCCCTTTCCATCAATGTGCTGCCGTGACTGGCCGTCAAGTGATTGAGTCCGCAATCGTCCCCGGCGGCCAGCGTCGCCCCATATCCCTCCCGCCAGATATCGAATAAACTCCTCGGTCTCCCTCCAGCAATCTGGTATGCTGCCGCCGCTGCCCGCGCCATAGCAATCAGATCATCGACATTCTCAGCATAGCCCTTGGCTGGATCCTTGTCGAACCACTTGGGTGGCAGGATATCACCTGCCACCCCGGTCGCCCGTATCCCATCCGCCACCTCAATCTCCACGAGAACGTGAAGTATAGGCACCGAGGTAAGGGTGGCCACACCGTATTTGAAAGGCATGCGGGTTTGCACATTGCGCATGTAAAACTGCACACCTTTAATGCTCAAATGCATGTTCGACTTTTCAAGTGAAAGCGGCGACGGGTTCGGGCAAGCACCGCTTTATATGTTCCAGGCCATAGCCGAAACCCGGTCCTGAAATGGTGGATAAATCAAGTTGCCCCCGACGCCGTACGTACAATCCCGGGTGCACCACCGCTTCGGCCTGCGAGGCCGCCGGGTAAAACTGCATACTATTGGTCTCGATTCCCATAATGGTGCCAGCATGTGCGGCCAGCAGAGCATGCGGTACTTGGGCCAGCATCGGATTGGTCAAATCCTGAACCATCAGGGTCATGCCGTGCGCCTTTGCCCAGCATAGACTCAAAAGCGCTCCGGTCTGGGTTTTGCAGGTCTTTAACGCCACCCCCGTCCAGCCGAGTTTGCGCCCCAGTTCAATCAGGCGCCAGTCGTGGGCACTTTCGTCCATGAACAGAGGTTTGCGCGCCGCCACGCTGTGGACGTCAATCTGATGCTCTTCAAGCTCGTATGGAAAGGGCTGTTCCACGTAGAGAATCATGCCATAGATCCGCGCTTCGTCGCACAGTAGCCGATCCAGAATCTGGTTGACGTAAGCCGGATCCGTAACTGTGCAGTTAAAATCGCTCGACAGCCAGTCTACCCCATACTGATTACCGATCTGCCCAACCTGCACCAGACGTTCGTAGTCCCATGCAGCATCGTTGCCGCGCAATTTAACTTTTAGGCATTTCAGCCCATCGGTGGCAATCCAGTCGGGCAACAGAACCGGATAGCCATCTTCCGGCTCGCTGCCCACCAACTCGGTGGAATCGAGCAGATCCAGCCCCCCTACCAGGTGCCAGGCCGGCAGTCTATCCTGCCGTTGCCGCAAAAAATCTTCTGGGTAGAGGTCAGTAAAAACTACCCGACTTTCAGGTGCAGGAGTGATGAAATGTGCCAGGTCCGCATTCATGAAGTGCCTGTTGTAGGTCTCGTATACAGGACAATTGTGCAGCAGCCCATAAGCGTCGTGCAGGGCAATATCAAAAGCCGAACAACAGACCAGCGCTGCCAGCCACGGCATGGGCACCGGGCGCGTCTCGTTGAACTGCGCCAACAACTGCGGCAGGCAATTTTCCTGAAATGCGTGACCTATTTCCAGCGGATGGCCCTCGGTCCGAAAATCACTCCAGGACTGGGCCAGTTCAACACAGAAAGCCTTGAGAGCTTCATGCCGCTCCTCATAGCTCTGCTCGGCTGGCCAGACCCACTGTACGCTCAGGGGTGTTTCACCCCACCCCGCAGCACTCCTTCCACGCCCATCTTCAACCTGAAGCCTTGCACGAGCACAGGTTACATAAGTCAGAGTCTCGGGACCAAATTTGAGTGGCACCCGTGTTTCAACAGGGAGAAAATAAAGCGTCGTCTCGCGTACCCGTATATCAGTATTTTTAGCCATATCTAGAAGATTATGAGTAAACTGCAATTTGGCGTCAATAGACAGCCTTCGGAAGCGGAGTTTTCTGCCCACTCGTTATTTACTTCAAAATTCGCCTTACATACGCGACCCGCAAGGATGGACATTGGGCCGGGCTTTTTTTGTGGGTGCGGAGTAGCTGGGAAAGGGCGCTCTCGGGCTCAAGCCTAACCCAGGTGGACAAGATCCGGACCCCACAGGTCGAAATCCCCATACGTCCACCCGCTCACCAATGGTCGCGCAGGAGCGCACAAAAACGAAGCGGGGGCCATCTGCGAAGCTCAAGATCTGAAAGTCGATGCGGACGAAATTATCCCTCCATCAAGGCCCGCGCCTGTTGCAGCTGAACCTGCACCGCATCGGGCCCCGTTCCGCCGGCGATGTTGCGCAGTGCCAGGCTGTGCCGCACATCCAGTAATTCCACCACGTCTTCGCCAAACTGGTCCGAGTGCTTGCGCAACTCTTCTAGATCCAGCGCCGTCAATGCCTTCCCGGCGGCTACTGCCTGGCGCACCAGGCCACCAATGACGTGGTGCGCATCTCTAAAAGCCATGCCCTGCCGCACCAGATAGTCTGCCAGGTCGGTGGCCAGGGCATAACCATCGATAGCCTGTTCCATGCGCTCGGGATGCAGTTCCAGCGTCTCCCAGACGCCAGCGAAAACCTCCAGACTGATCTGCGTAGTTTCGAATGCATCGAAAAAAGGCTCCTTGTCCTCCTGCATATCTTTGGCATAGGTGAGAGGAATCCCCTTCATCGTGGTTAGGAGACTAATCAAATCTCCATACACCCGGCCACTTTTGCCGCGGATTAACTCCAGGGAATCCGGATTTTTTTTCTGCGGCATCATGCTCGAACCAGTTGCAAAGGCATCGTCCAGTTCGACAAAACCGAATTCTGCCGAGGACCAGATGATAAGATCCTCACAAAAGCGGCTCAGGTGCATCATGATAATTGAGAGGGCGGCCAGGCACTCGAGCAAAAAATCGCGGTCGCTGACCGCATCCAAACTATTGGGTGAAATCTGGCTGAAACCGAGTTCGCGGGCCATGAACTCGCGGTCCAGCGGAAAAGTGCTACCGGCAAGGGCACCGGCGCCCAGAGGCAGAAAATCGGCTCGTTTCCAACTGTCTTCAAGGCGTCCCTTATCCCGTTCCAGCATCCAGAACAAAGAAAGGACGTAATGGCTAAAGAGAATGGGCTGGGCTTGCTGAAGGTGGGTGTATCCAGGCAACACTACAGAGGAGTATTTTTCGGCAACCTGCAACAAAACCCCCTGCAGATGACGGATCTGTTGCTGCAGACTAAGGACCGCCTGGCGCAGGTAGAGGCGCTCGTCCAGACTCACCTGGTCGTTGCGGCTGCGCCCGGTGTGGAGCTTGCCTCCCAGCGCACCGACGATCTGGGTCAGGCGAGTTTCCACCGCCATGTGAATATCTTCCAGCTCTGGACCCAGCTGGCAACCGGGATCACTGATTTCCTCCCTAACCTGTTGCAAACCTGCGATGAGGCGCTCGACCTCGCCTTCTCCCAGAACCCCCGCCCTGTGCAACGCCTGCGCATAGACCACACTCCCGGCCACGTCTACCTCAAGGAGTTTGCGATCAAACCCGATGGAGGCATTGAAACGCTCCATTAACTCATCTGTGGCCGCGGTAAAACGCCCGCTCCAGAGCTTCTGGGAATCGGTGCCGCTCATATTGCCCCGACAGCCTCAAGCCAATCCCTGGCGCAGAATTTCGTCGAATACATCAATAACTTCGTCGATGCGATTCTTCTCGACGATCAGAGGCGGCAGAAAACGCACTACATCCGGCCCGGCCGTAGCCACCAAAATATCGCGCTCGCGAAAAGCCCCAAGGTAGTCGGCCGCCGGCCGCTCGGTTACGGCACCGGCAATAAGACCCCGCCCCCTGACCCCCTTGATGTGCTCCGGCCAGCGCTCCTGCAACTTGGTCAGACGGCCCACCAGGTAATCGCCCTTTTCCTTGATGCCCTCGATAAAACCTGGCGCATTTAATTTGGCGAATACCTGCAGGGCCACGGCACAGGCTACGGGATTGGCTCCGAAGGTCGCAGCGTGATCCCCCGCCTGGATGGCGTCGGCCACGTTCTGACGCAATAGGGAAACCCCTATGGGCAATCCGCCCCCCAGCGCTTTAGCCAGGGTCATAATATCGGGCTCAACACCATATTGCTGATGGGCCCAAAGCGAACCCGTCCGCCCCAGCCCGACCTGGATTTCGTCAAAGACCAGCAACATGCCACGCTCATCGCACAGTCCCCGCAAACCCTCGAGAAATTCCTGCGTGGCCACGTGAATGCCCCCCTCGGCCTGTATGGGCTCAACCAGGACGGCGCAGGTATCGTCTCCCGCCAATCTCTCCACCGAGTCGAGGTCATTGAAATCCGCAAAATCGATGCCCGGCAGCAAGGGTTCGAATCCTTTGTGGTATTTCGGCTGGCCGGTGGTGGAAATAGAACCGTAAGTGCGGCCATGGAATGATTCGTTCATGGCAATCAGGCGATTCTTGGGTTTTTCAAAACTGGTATTGCCCCACTTGCGGCAAAACTTCAGAGAGGCTTCCCAGGCTTCGGTGCCACTGTTGCAAAAAAAGACGCGATCGGCGAATGAATTCTCCACCAGGTCTTTGGCCAGCCGAGTAGAAGGAATAGTATGGTAGAGATTGGAACAGTGCATTAGCTGCGCTGCCTGCTCCTCTATGGCCTTGAGAATGTCGTAATCCCCATAACCAAAACCATTGACCGCCAGGCCGCTGACAAAATCGAGATAGCGGTTGCCGTCCAAGTCGAAAAGGTAAACTCCATTGCCCCGCTCCAGCACGAATTCAGGCCGACCGTAGGTCTGCAGTATGTACTGGCTTTCCTGATTTATGATATCTGCTGTCCGCATTTTTCCCTCCGCACTACTGAACGATCTGTGTTCCGATGCCTTCATCCGTAAAAAATTCCAGCAGCATCGAGTGTGGAATACGTCCGTCGATAATGTGAGTTTTGCGCACTCCGGCCTTTACTGACTGGACGCATGCCCCGACTTTCGGGATCATGCCGCCTCCTATCGTCCCACCTTCAATAAGCTCATTCACCTCGCCGACATGCACAGTGGACAACAGAGTATCCTCTTCGTCGGGGTTGCCCATAATACCCATCACGTCGGTTAGGAAGACCAGTTTCTCCGCCTGTAGGGCCGCGGCAATCTCGCCGGCGGCAGTATCGGCATTGACATTGTAGCTTTCGCCCTGAGGGCCGCGGCCAATCGGCGCTACAACCGGCAGCAAGCCATGGTCAATCAATTCGAACAGCGGCCCGGCATCAATGTGTTCTACTTCGCCCACATAGCCCAAATCGACTTCCCCCTCCGGGGTCGAACGATCATCGGCTGAAGCTGACGTTGTTGAGCTAGAGCTTGTTGAAGCGGCCGAG
>CAXFTV010000764.1:0-4779 GCA_964005845.1 uncultured bacterium | reverse complement strand
CGATAGAGGTGTTTGTGCCAAGTGCTATGGGCGCAACCTGGCTTCGGGAAAGATCGTCAATGTCGGCGAGGCCGTTGGCGTAATTGCCGCCCAGAGTATAGGCGAACCCGGCACCCAATTGACCTTGCGAACCTTTCACATTGGCGGAACGGCAAGCCGTATAGCTGAGCAGTCCCAAATCCCCGCGAGGAGGCAAGGTAAGGTCCACTTTGTCAATATTGATACGGTAAATCATCCTGATTTAGGGCCTACGATTAGCGGGCGCAATGGAGAACTGCATCTACTCGACGAGCAAAACAGGACTAGAGCTCAGGCCAACGTACCATACGGGGCTCTTCTAAAAGTAAAAGACGGGGAGGAAGTCGAAGCAGGACAGGTCCTTTACGAATGGGATCCGTACAATAATGTCATCATTTCAGACCGTTCTGGTATTATAAAGTTTACGGATATCATAGAGGGCGTAACCATGCGCGAGGAGTTCGATGAGACCACGGGTATGAGTGCCCGGGGCATTGTCGAGCAACGCGACCGTTCTCTCAGTCCACAGATTGAAATCGTCAGTCCGGATAAGGGTACCCGTAACTATATAATTCCGGTAGGTGCCCGTTTACTCGTTGAAGATGAAGAGGAGATTAAACCAGGTCAGGTACTGGTTAAGATCCCTCGAGAACGGACCAAGACGCGCGATATTACGGGTGGTTTACCCCGGGTTGCCGAACTTTTTGAAGCAAGGCGTCCCAAGGAACCAGCGGTAATTTCAGAAATCGATGGAACAGTTGGAATGGGTGGGCTTGTGCGGGGCAATCGCGAAATGATGGTGACCTCACTCGATGGTGAAGAGCGCAAATATCTGGTCCCTTATGGCAAACATCTTCGAGTTCATGATGGCGACAAGGTCGAGGCCGGTGAGAGTCTCTCCGAAGGGCCGGAAAGCCCACTTGATATCCTTAGAGTTCAGGGCGTTACCAAAGTGCAGGAATATCTGGTAAACGAAATCCAGGATGTTTACCGGCTCCAAGCTGTAAAGATCAATGATAGGCACATTGAAGTTATCGTCAAGCAGATGCTACAGAAAGTTCGCGTCCTGGATCCTGGTGATACTAATTTCCTCGAAGGCGAGGAAGTAGATAAGATTCGTTTCAATAAGGAAAATGAAAAGGTGCTCGGCGAAGGCGGCGATCCCTCTACCTGCAACCCGATCCTTCTCGGCATTACTCGGGCTTCTCTGAGGACGGACAGCTTTATTTCAGCTGCCTCTTTCCAGGAAACTACCCGGGTTCTGACCGAAGCAGCTGTGCAGGGAAAGGTCGACTACCTGCGAGGTTTAAAAGAAAATGTCATAATTGGCCGCTTAATTCCGGCGGGAACGGGCTCTAGCCTTTACCGCTCGGCTGCTTATGACGACCTCGAGCCAGAAGAAGAGATCCAACCTTCTGAGGAATTGGAAGCTTTGGAACCGGTTTCCCTGGAGGCTGGAGCCAGCCTTTTTGAAGAGTGAACCTATTGACATAAATCGCCTTAGTCTTTACTTTTAAAGTTTTGTGTTCAAAAGGAGCTACAACGCATTGCCGACAATTAATCAACTGGTCCGAAAGGGACGTAGAAAAATCCACAAGAAAAAGGATGCACCGGCTTTAGAAGCCTGTCCGCAAAGGCGTGGGGTTTGCACCAGGGTCTATACGACAACCCCCAAGAAGCCCAATTCCGCGCTCCGTAAAATGGCACGCGTTCGCCTGACGACGGGGACGGAGGTTACTGCCTATATACCCGGTGAGGGCAATAACCTGCAGGAGCATTCCATCGTTCTTGTACGCGGGGGCCGGGTTAAGGATTGTCCCGGTGTGCGCTATCATATCATTCGCGGCGTACTCGATACTAGTGGAGTTGCCGAGCGCCGGCAGAGTCGTTCCAAATACGGTGCTAGAAGGCCGGAATAAAAAGGCAAGCGGGGACCGAATTCATGCCACGTAGAAAACGTGTTGTAAAAAGGCAGCTGTTGCCCGATCCAAAATATCATAATGTGCTCGCAACGCGCTTTATTAATAGTCTTATGAAGCAGGGTAAGAAAAGTGTGGCCGAGGTAGCCTTTTATCGCGCTGTAGACCTCGTCAGCCAGCGCAGTGGTGAGGATGGGATGGAAGTCTTTCAAAAGGCTGTCGAAAATGTCAAGCCCATCGTCATGGTGCGTTCCCGTCGGGTTGGCGGAGCCACCTACCAGGTGCCGGTTGAAGTGCGTCACGACGAGCGTACTGCCCGTTCCATTCGCTGGCTAATCCGCTTCGCCCGGGAGCGCTCTGAGCGCACCATGGCAGAGAGGTTGGCCAATGAATTTATTGCTGCTTCAAAGGGAGAAGGTGGCGCAGTTCGACAGCGCGAAGATGCGCATCGCATGGCCGAAGCCAACAGGGCGTTTGCCCACTACAGGTTTTAAAAAAGTCCATAGACATGAAACGCAAATTCACAGTTGAGCAAACCCGTAATATTGGAATTGCCGCGCATATCGATGCAGGCAAAACCACGACCAGTGAGCGCATTCTATTTTATGCTGGTCGATTGCACCGCATGGGCGAAGTGCACGAAGGCACTGCAACAATGGACTGGATGGACCAAGAGCGCGAACGGGGAATAACCATAACCTCTGCCGCCACGGCCTGTGAGTGGGATAATCATCGCATAAATATCATCGATACCCCCGGACACGTTGATTTTACCGCTGAAGTTGAGCGTTCGCTACGTGTTTTGGATGGAGCCATTGGGATTTTCTGTGCGGTTGGAGGTGTTGAGCCCCAATCTGAAACTGTCTGGCGTCAGGCCGATCGATATAGGGTGCCCCGGATCGCCTTTGTCAATAAGATGGACCGCAATGGTGCTGATTTTTTCAAAGTTCTCGAGATGCTTGAAGAGCGCCTCGGGAGCAATTTTGTCCCAGTCCAGCTACCCATCGGTGCGGGCGAAACATTTACCGGGCTGATCGACCTGATTGAAATGAAGTCTGTGACCTATGAAGAAGGTTCTCAGGGAGTTAAGTTTTTTGAGGACGAGATTCCCGACGACCTGATGGAAAACGCGCTGAAATACCGCGAGCAAATGCTGGAGGCAGTGGCCGATTTTGATGACCATCTTTTAGAGAAATTTTTAGAGGGGGAGTCAATCAGTCCAGAAGAAATTCGCGCTGCCCTGCGGCAGGCAACGGTGGCGCTCAAAGCGGTACCGGTAACCTGTGGTAGCGCCTTCCGCTACAAAGGTGTACAAAGGTTGCTCGATTCCGTAGTTTCCTTTCTGCCCTCACCGGCAGATGTGCCCGAGGTTGAGGGGACCTTGCCCAACTCCGAAGAAGTCGTCGTGCGGTCTGCCAGCGACGATCAGCCTTTTTCCGCTTTGGCTTTTAAAATAATGACCGATCCGTTCGTTGGGCGCCTAACCTTTCTGCGCATTTATTCCGGCATGTTGCACTCGGGTTCCTATGTTTATAATGTCACCACGGAAAAACGCGAAAGAATCTCGCGGCTTTTGGAAATGCATGCCAATGATCGCACCGAACGCAAAGAGGTTTACGCTGGTGATATCATTGCCGTGGTCGGCCTAAAACAGACGACAACCGGGGATACCCTCTGCGACGAAAACCACCCGGTCATACTTGAAAAAATTGAATTTGCAGATCCAGTAGTTCACGTGGCGATCGAGCCAAAGACTCGCGTCGACCAGGAACAACTCTACTTGGCAATGGGCAAACTCAGTGAAGAAGATCCTACCTTTAAGGTCAAAATAGATGAAGAGACCGGACAGACGATTATGTCTGGTATGGGTGAATTGCACCTTGAAATTCTTATAGATCGCCTATTTCGCGAATTCTCCGTCGAGGCCAATGTCGGCCGACCTCAGGTAGCGTATAAGGAAGGGCTCAAGAAAAAGGTTGAGGCTACGGGGCGTTTCGTGCGGCAAACGGGTGGGCGTGGTCAATTTGGGCATGTAGAAATTGAGCTTGAGCCCGGCGAATCTGGAAGTGGCCTTGTTTTCGAATCTAAAATTACCGGTGGCAATATTCCCAAAGAATATATTTCGCCCGTGCGAGAAGGTATTCAGGAGGCCATGCTCAATGGCCCGGTCGCAGGTTATCCCCTTGAAGACGTTAAAGTTACGCTAGTGGATGGTTCCTATCACGATGTCGATTCATCCGAAATGGCTTTTAAAGTTGCGGGTTCCCTCGCCTTTAAGGACGGGGCTAAAAAAGCTAAAGCCTATCTGATGGAGCCCATAATGGATTTGGAAGTCGTCGTGCCCGAGCAGTACCTCGGAGATGTGATCGGCGATCTCAATTCGCACCGGGGCAATGTTTCAGGGATAAATCCCCGCTCTGATGCACAGGTGATCAGTGCCACGATACCTCTTAGTGAGACCTTCGGATATGCAACGCGTCTGCGGTCCTTGAGCCAAGGGCGGGCCGTGTTCACTCTGCAAATTGCCGATTTTCGGGAGGTTCCAAAGCATATAACTGATGAGATCGTTGCCAAGGTTGCCGGAGTATAAAAAACAAGCCCTTTGAGTGTTGAACATAAAGGAGAGGATGAAAGGAAATGGCCAAAGAAAAATTTGATCGAACTAAACCTCATGTCAATATTGGCACCATTGGACACGTCGATCACGGTAAGACTACACTAACGGCTGCGATTATGGTTAATCTGTCCAAGCAAGGATTGGCCGAGGAGCGGGCAGTTGAAGATATTGACAATGCCCCGGAAGAAAAAGAGCGTGGAGTAACTATTAATGTTTCTCACCAGG
>CAXFTV010000763.1:0-7380 GCA_964005845.1 uncultured bacterium | reverse complement strand
GCCTCTATCAGGGCCGGCAGACGTCCTCCCTGCAAATCGGCGCTAATATAACGATCCTCGCTAACCGCGCCATACCCCGTCCACGAACCGGTCCAATCGTGGGTCCCGGCAACGACCTCGCCCACCGCCGTACCCGCCTCCCGGTCGGGGTACCAGACCCGGCTCTCCACCGCTCCCTCGGTTTCGACCGCCTGAAAAAAATAGGGCAGTTCGGCCCCCGTCACCTGGCGGACCGCCGCTCCTGCTACGCGGGCATAAAATTCGAGACTGCGGCGCCCGAAGCCGCCCGGCGAGGTCACCCCCTGCGGTTCGAGGCCGACATTGACGAGAATTTCACAGGCCCTGGCGATGTACTTTATCACCCTTTCTTCGTCGTCTTCTGGCAGCCGGCTCCACTCGTACTGCTCCCAGGGCCGCCCCTCAAGCGGCTCCAGGGTATCGATGTCCACCACGTGGGTATGAGTCATCATCTCGGGGGTAATATCAAAGGCTGGAACGATCAATTCGCGACACATGTCCAGCCAGCTTTGCTGCTGCGCCCGGCTGAACAGCGGCAGTCCCCTATCGATCCGACCCAACCCCGCCGGACAGGGTACCACGCTGAACTTGCCGCGCACCCCGTGCTCCAGGCAGTACTCGGCAAATTCGCGCGTAAAGGACTCGGGATGCACCACCGGCACATCTTCCCAGCGATGTCGTCTGCTGCTGTCGAGATGGGGATTGCCGGGCGCTTCCAGGTTGTAGTCGCGCATAAAAAAGTAATTGAGATTGACCAGCACGGTGGAGTCGTCGAAGATAATCGATAGAGGTACCCGGTCCAAAGCGTGGCGTGCGATCTCAACTTGCATATAATGCTCCTTAATTGGGGACTCTAAGGGAACGCCTCGAACCCGAGTGCAGAAAATTTTCCTGGGAGACCGTACCCAGCACCTGTGGCAAAGTGGTGCGGCATTGCAATTATCGCGCCGCTCAAAGAAGCTCGGGGACACCACTGAACGGCTCAAAACTGCTGCGCCATGCCACGCCCGACCATCCACGGCTTGAGCATCCTGTACCCGGCCGGCAATCAATGCGGCTCAGGCAGAATTCTCTCCACCCCGCACAGCTTCATCCAGCCAGTTGAGGTAGGGCTGCGGTCCCGCTTGGATCGGCAGTGCCAGAACCGCGGGCACCTCGTAGGAGTGGAGCCGCTGGATGGTTTGCTCCACCTGAAGATAGAGTTCCCTGCGGGTCTTGACCGCGCACTGCCATTCCGGCCCGGTTTCGATGCGCCCCTTCCACCAGTACATACTGGTCACGGGGCCACTGACCTGGGCACTGGCTCCCAGGCGCTGCTCGACCAGAGTCCGGGCGATCCGCCGCGCCTCTGCCTCGCTGTCGGTATTCGTCACCACCTGGATGTACTCGCTCATCGGCAACCCTCCCGCTGCTACGAGCGCAGGGCGCGCTCCACATCCAGGCGGCCGGCCTCGATGGCGGCACGGAAGACCGCAACCGTATCCCGGACCCCCTGGACCAGCGGGCGGTATTCGATGGGCCCGGCCGCTTCGTTCAGGGCGCTGTCATCGGCACTCGATGGATGTGGCAGCGGCGTCGGATCAAAACTGATCTTACCCCTTGCCTCGGGCAAAACTTCTTCTATGGCGGCGACGAGCTGATCCATAGACACGGTGCTGCCCCCCAGATTGTACACCGGGGCACCTTCCAGCCTGGTCCGGGCGACGCGAATAAAAGCAGCGGCGATATCCTCGGCGTGCTGGTAGATCAGGGTGCCGCCATAGGTGATCGCATACTCGCGACCGAGGGCGGCTGCCAGCATCGCCTTGGTGGGCGTGGAGGTCCACCCCTGATCGCGGCCCGGCCCGTACACCACGCAGGGGCGCAGCCCAATGCTGTAGAGGGATTTCTCGCGCCAATAGACCTGCGCCGTGCCCTCGTTGCACTGTTTGAACCCCCCGTATAATGTCGGCGGCAGTAGCGGCGCATCGTGTGCCAAAGGGCCCGGAGGATAGTCTTCCGGCTCGCCGTAAACTCCGTACGAACTTGCAAAAACGAGATTCTGGACCTGGTCGCGGTGCCTCTCGGCGGCCTCAAAGACAACCGTTGTCCCCACTACATTCACCTGGGCGCCGCGCACTGGATTGGCCCGCACAAAGGGCACTTGCAGGGCCGCCAGATGCAGGATATGGCTAATGCCGCGAGCGGCAATGACCCGCTCGAAGGCATCCAGATCCGTGATATCGCCTTCGATCAAGTCCACCTCTTGCAGTTCTTCATCCGTCATAATAGTCTGCAGCCGGTACGCATCATCACCCAGGTCGTAAATACACACCGGCACTCCTTCGCGCACCAGTCGGCACACCGCCCAGGCGCCTACGCAGCCAAGCGCACCAGTCACCAGAAACCGCTCATTATTGGGCATCAATACACCTCATCAAAAGGAATTCAGCTAATATTGCATGTGAATGAGGAAAAAACCTCGCGCGGGCATTTCCACTTCTCGGAGCAGGGATTTACAAGTAGTTGAAGTAAAGGACTTTTAGGCCCTGTGGTCAAGGGTAGCAGGCTCTCTGGCACAATGGGCGAGCCACATCTAATACCTCCCTATTTTGCATTCGATTTGGCGGCGCGTTAATGTATTTCCCGGTACCCTGGATAGCATTTGTCGATCCATTATATTAAGGGAAATGCGATAACCTAGATTGGAGCGATAAAACATGAAGATCACTATCAAAGACGTCGAGCGCATCACCGTCCACGTCCCCTTTACGCCGCGCTGTGCCGTCTGGTGCGCGCGCGAACAATATCAGTGGGATATCAGCGAAGTCCTCCGCGTCACCACCGATGCGGCGGATCTGGTAGGCTATGGCGAAACCATGCCCCACTACACCTGGGGCCGCGTCTCCGATGCCGCCATAGAACGGGTCAAAGGGGCCAATGCCGCCGACTTTCTGGGCGATGATTCGCTCGGTGCGGGCCTGCAGATGGCCATCTACGACCTGGTAGGCAAAGCCCACGAAGTGCCGGCCCACCGTCTTTTCAACCTGCCACAGGTGCGCCAGTGGTGTCCGATATCGTGGTGGAATGTGGACATGCCGCCGGCAGAATTCGCCGCCGAGGCCCGGGAGGCGGTAACACGAGGCTACACTTCGCACAAAATCAAGGGCCGGCCCTGGTGGGATATTTGCGCCCAGGTAGAAGCCATTGCCGGCGCCACCCCGGACTATTACCACCTCGACATCGACTGGAACCAGATGCTGGTCAACGCCAGCAATGCCATCCCCGTGCTGCAACGCCTCGACCAATATCCCATCGCCAGCCTTTACGAATCGCCCATCTTCCAACGCGATGTCGAGGGCAATCGCCAGTTGCGCGATAAAATCGCGCGGCCGATCGCCCACCACTTCGGCGAACCGCCCTTCCCCACGGTGGTGCGCGATGAAGTTTGCGATGGTTTTGTCATTGGCGGCGGTATCGGCAGCGTCCTGCGCCAGGGCACCCTTGCCGCCGGCTTCGACAAGCCCTTCTTCCTGCAGATCGTCGGCACCGGCATTACCACCGCCCTGTCGCTGCAAATCGGCGCCGTCCTGACCCACGCCCAGTGGCCGGCGGTCAACTGCATGAATATATACTCGGAGGATCTGCTGGCGGCACCACTCGAAATCCGCGGTGGCTACGCGCGCACCCCCGACGCTCCCGGGCTGGGCATCCAGGTCGATGAAGAGGCCCTGGTGCGCCTGCGCATGGAAGCGCCTTATGAACATCCGCCACTGCGGCTGCTGCTGGCCCTGGTCTGGCCCGACGGCCGCAAACGCTACTATGCCAGAATCGATCAATGCTGGACGGACGCGCAAAATGGCAATATGCCCATCCACGAAGAAGGTGCCCACCTGGAGTACGTCGACGACGACGGCTCCTCCGAGTGGGACGAATTGCAGCGCCGCGCCGAGAACGAGGGCCCGGTTTTTGCCACCGATTGAGTTCCGAAAAACCGTCTGCAATTGGACTGTCCGCTTTAATTCAGCGAATATTGAGCTCTTGGAAAAACTTAAATAGTACGACAAGCCCGGGAGGGAAATCCTCTAATATGCCCTTAACACCAGATATGATCGAACAGTTGCGCGCCGCCCTGAACCCCGAAAGACTGCTCGCTACCGCCGTGCAGTTGATCGAAGTACCGAGCCCGACGGGCAGGGCCAAAGGAGCACTGGACAAACTGGAAGAAATCCTCACCAAAGAAGGTCTTGAGGTGGAACGCCCGGACGCCGAATATCCGGAATCACCAGCGGTCGCCGCCCGCCTCAAAAGCGGCGCACCTGGTCAAACTTTGCAATTCCAGGGACATCTCGATACCGTCCACCTGCCCTTTGTAGCGCCGCGCATCGACAAGGGCGTGCTCTACGGCAGCGGCGCCGCCGATATGAAAGGGGGCGTAGCCGCCATGGTCGAGGCAGCGCGCGCCCTGCGCGATACCGATTTGCTGCCGGGCGGCGACATACTGATAACCGCCACGGACATGCACGAAGCACCTTGGGGTCAGGGCGAACAGATACGCGGCTTGGTACGGGCTGGCTACGTCGGCGATGGCGTTCTCATACCGGAATACCTCTACGACCGCCTGCCGGTAATCGGCCGCGGCATGGCGCTGCTCGATGTCCACATCCGCCGCGAGGGCGAACCGGTCCACGAAGTACTGGGCGGCATCGAGCAGCCCAATGTCATCAGCGCGGGCGCCGAACTCGTGCGCCGCTTCGAAGAACTCGATGGCCAGCTGGCAGCCAATACGCATCCCTTAGGAGGACGCGATAGTCTCTTTGTCGGAACGGTGCAGGCCGGAGAGATCTTCAATCAGTCGCCCATCGATTTTCACCTGCAGGGCACGCGCCGCTGGCTGTCGGGAAGCGACCGCGACGCGGTTGAAAAACAATTCCGCGATACCCTGCAAGCTGTTGCCCAGCGCCAGGGCATTGCCGTGGATGGAGATTTCATGTTTGTCGCAGGTCCCTTTGAAATTGATCCCTCCCATCCGCTCGTGCGGGCATTCCAGAGCGCCTATCAAGCGGCTACCGGTACCAGTTTGCCGCTGGGCGGCAAACCCCTGCTCGACGATGGCAACAATATTATCAGGGTCTCGGACGCCGTCCCGATTACGCACGGACCGAATGGCCTCGGTGCCCACACAGTCGACGAGGAGGTCGCCGTCGACGAACTCCTCCGCGTCGCCCTGGTGTACGCACTGACAGCCCTATGTTTTTGTGGAGCATCCGATGGGTGAAAATACAATCTCCCGGATCCGGAACGACGGGATATGCCAACGAGCGACCAGGACGACGCACAGCAAACGCTCAGTGCCGGCTACCAGAGTACAAGCGACGCACAGAGTTCTTGACAGGGAATATGAATCACTTACCTGCCCCTTGCTCTAAACTGCTATCCCACCCAGGCCTGCCCCTCTCCGCACTGCTGGGATTGACCTGGTTGGCCCCCTGTCCAGCAGTCGGCTACGTCGGCCCCGGGGCCGGATTTGCCCTGGCCGGCGGCTTGTGGACTGCGCTGGTGGTTGGAATCGCCGCTCTCACCCTTATGATCCTGCCCCTGCGCCTCCTGCTGATCTGGTGGCGACGCAAAAAAAACCGTGGCAAGGCCCGCACCGACCGGGTAGTGGTGATCGGACTGGATGGTCTGGACCCCGGACTGCTGGCCCGCTGGATGGAGGAGGGACGTCTGCCCGGCTTTAAAAAACTTGCCGAGCAAGGCGTCTTTACCCCCCTGCGCACCACCCTGCCCGCCATTACCCCTTCGGCCTGGTCGACCTTCCAGACCGGAGTGGATGCGTCCAGACACCAGATCTTCGATTTCATCACCCGCGATCCCCGCACCTACCAGCCCCTGCTCTCTTCGGCCCGAATCCAGCCTCCCTCCCGAACCTTGAGAGTAGGCCCCTGGCAAATTCCTCTGGGCAGGAGCAAGGTTCAAAATTTGCGCCGCAGCCAGCCTTTCTGGAAAATCCTTGGAGACCATCATATCTTCAGCTCGATTGTCCGCGTGCCCATCACTTTCCCGGCCGAAAAGTTCAATGGCCTTCAGCTTGCGGGCATGTGCGTGCCGGATTTTCGGGGCACTCAGGGCGAGTTCACCTTTCTCACCAGCGAGCCCCCACCTGGAGACCAGCCGCAGGGCCGCACCATCCTTCTCGAACTGGTCGACGGCAGGGGGCGGACCCGCATACCTGGTCCCCCCAATCCCCTGCGCCGGGATGGGCGCATTCTGGAACTTGAGCTGAGCATAGAGACCGGCGATGCCAGCGGGATGGCGACCCTGTGTTTTGGCGCCCAGAAACTATCTCTGCAAAAAGGGGTTTACACCCCCTGGGTAGAACTTTTTTTTCGCGCCGCACCGGGTATTCGCCTGCGCGGTCTGTGTCGCTTCTACCTGCTCGCTAGCAAGCCTTTTAAGCTCTATATCACCCCCATTCAGATCGACCCGGCTCATCCCACTCTGCCGCTTTCCCGTCCCGCTTCCTACGCCCCCTACCTGTCCAGACGCCTGGGACCCTTTGCCACCCTGGGACTGGCCGAGGACACCGACGCCCTGAACGCCGGCGTCATCGATGAACAGGCCTTTCTTGACCAGGCCTACCAGCTGCACAGCGAACGCGAAGCCATGTTCTTCCACACCCTTGAAAAAACCCGCAAAGGCCTGGCCGCCTGCGTCTTCGACGGCCCGGACCGAATCCAGCACATGTTCTTCCGCACCCTCGACCCAGCCCACCCGGCCAACCAGGGCAAAGAGTTGGCAAGCTTTGCCGAGGTCATTCCCTCTATGTACGCGCGCATGGACGAATTGGTGAGCCGCACCCTGGCACGGATCGAGGATACCCGCACCGTTCTCATGGTGATCTCCGACCACGGCTTTTGCTCCTTTAAAAGAGGGGTAAATCTCAATGCCTGGCTGCACCAAAACGGCTACCTCTCTCTGCGCCCTGGGCGCAACCAGAGCGAGGAGTGGCTGGATGGAGTCGACTGGAATCGCACCCGGGCCTTTGCCCTGGGACTCACCGGCCTTTTTATCAATCTACGCGGCCGCGAAGCAGAGGGTATCGTCGCCCCGGGTTCCGAATTGCGCCAGCTCAAGACCGAGCTCGTCGCCAGGCTCAGCGGTCTGGTGGATGAAGAAAAGGGACAGATCGCGATCAATAAAGCCTGGGATACCCAGGCCTGCTTCAGCGGTCCCTATACCGACGAAGGGCCGGATTTGCTAATCGGCTACAATACCGGCTACCGCGCCGCCTGGAGCGGCGCCAGCGGAAAAGTCACAGAAAGCATTTTTGAAGACAATACCCGGCGCTGGAGCGGCGATCACTGCGTCGACCCGGAACTG
>CAXFTV010000762.1:0-2921 GCA_964005845.1 uncultured bacterium | reverse complement strand
CACAGCATCTCCTTTTGCCGTTGCTCCGCATCGGGATGGGTGATATCGCCGGCATCTATTAATATACTGAAAAGCTCGATCCCGGCGCTGGCAAGCGCCTGCCGCAGGTCTGCGATATAGCCATCGTCGAGTCGTGGAAAGTGGAAGTGGCAGATCTCCAGCATGCCAATGCCGCGGGCGGCCAGTTGGGCCGGTAGTTCCAACAAATCCAGCGCCCCTTTTGGAGCTTCATCCACTGCTGCCCTTGCTCTGATATCGGGCCATTCGTACATCACCTGGCCCAATTGTCGGTGCAGGCTCCAGGTCGAAGTCATAATGCGCGCGTTGATAATTCTATTCCTTTCGAATGTGATTTCAACCTTAGTTGACGATGAAGTCCAGGCCTACTGAAACCCAGTAGTGATTTCTGCCTTGCAAGGAGAAATTGCTCGAGCGCCGCTTCAGTGAAACCCAGGTTTTAAAGTGCCTCAGGCGCGCGGCGATGCCCGCCTCGAGCACGTCTATAGATCGGTCGATTTGGTCTGTGTCGAGCGCGTGCGGCGAAGTTTTGAACTGGCCTTGCAGTAAGACGTCATAAACTATATGGCGATAGCTCCCCTTTGCAAATAGGTAGAGCGAAATTTTTTTTCTTAGTGGTTTGTAAAAAACATTTCCCTCTTGCACTCCACTGAATCCGTCGAGCCACCAGGGCGGCAAGTTCTTCCCGAACTTCAGCTCGAGAGAAACGCCAGCATAGGTTTGGTAGCCGATTGCAAATTCGCCTTTGGGGATGTACTGGAACCGATTTTGATTGGCAGGTACAACTGGCAAATAACCAATTCGCCAACCGGCGAGACCTGTGAGCTCGCCTCCATTTGAGATTTGATACTTCCAGCCCCTGGGATCAAAGGGCCTGAAGGTTCCCCTTCTAGCCCTTTCTAAGCGGTGATAAATACTTTGGATTTCCCGCGCTGCTGCAGTGCCGAGAACGCCAAGGCGAAAGTTAGATCTTAAGAAGAGGCGTCTATTCCCACTGATGGTTTTTTTGGCCACATCGAAAAACAAAATAGAGGCGTAGGGTCGATCGTTGTGGATGATGGAATCGGCGTCCAAATCGTCCGGTGTGTAGGCTTGCAAGGCGAGGGTGAAATTGTGAAACGAAGGCGATTTATTATCGAGGTGGAAATTTTTGGCAGGGAAGTGGTCGATCCAGTACAAGGGATAGCGCAGAGGATTCGATTTGTGCGCGATCCATTTACCACCTATGGCAATGCCCTGGCCAAAGGTATAGTCCCGATCTTCGTTTAGTGGGAGGTAGAATGCATCTTGATCAGCATGAATGCCGACGCCAGAGAATAGCGGCTCGCCGATGTGAAATTCATCGGTTTTTTCTCGTGCCGAAGAGCTGCAATTCAGCAGCAAAAGCAGGGGGAGAGTGAAAAATTTAAAACTCAATTCAACCAGCCAAATATTTGCGTTGAACCACAATTTAGCGCTTCAAAGGCATCTCATATAGTATGAAACTCCTTTGAAATGTAAAGCTATTTGATCTGGTATTTAATAGACCACTCGGGGGGATTTAGGGGAATGGAATCTTTGGTGTTTCAAGGCCAGCGCAAACTTCCGGGTGGCAAATAGTTTTGTCTGGGAAGCTGGGGCTGAGCGGCTGAATTGGACCCCAGATCCCCAGATTTTTTTTCGCCAGGTGCAAAGTTAGACCCGGCGTGCTCCCGGCTATGCCTCGCCGCCGGCGCGAGCGGGCCAGCAGGGGGCAGATTTGCGTTGGTTTCAATCCGATTTTTCCAGGGCTTTGAGCCGGTCAGTTTCCGCTTGAGTAGCAATATAGGCATGGATTAGATCGATTTCTTGATCACTTAGGTCGCCGGCAAAGCCGGGCATACCCTTAAGCTTCAACAGGCCATCTCTGACGATGGGCTTGAAATCCCGGTGGGTGGATTTTTCCATCATTCTCAGATCGGGTACCACTCCGCTCGAATGGGCAAAAAAGCCGTGACACCTAAGACAGGACTGATTGTAGAGTTGCTCGCCGCGTTCGATTTCCGCTTTGCTGGCCTGGACGGCAGGTTGCTTGGGTATGTTCTGGTTCCGGTCCAGGGGAATGGGCATCTCGAGGGTGCCGTCGAGTTTGTACACCAGCAGGAGGCCTTCGTTGCGATATTTTTCCGAAGCCGGACCCGCGTCCCCGACAATTCCAGATCCTCCCCCGGTACCGGCCAGGATGGCGATGTACTGTACGCCATCTACCATGTAGCTAACAGGGGGAGCGATGAACCCCCTATAGGCATTCGAGGTCCAAAGCAGGTCGCCGGTTTCCGCATTATATGCATTGAATTCTCCCAGGCTATTGCCTTGAAATACCAGTTCCCCTTTGGTCGCCAAAACCCCACCATTCCAATGGTGCGGAAATTCGACTGCCCATTTCTCCTCGCCACTGAGCGGATCGAAGGCTTTCAGATACCCGCGCGCTTTGGGCGCATCCGGCGTATTCAACATCAACTGGCTCAAATTGGGCAATTCAACTCCGAGACGGAAGGCGCCCCTGCGCCGCGGATATTCCCCGATTGATTTCCATTCCTCATCGATATGGTACACAAAGGGCGTATCCATCGCGGGCAGATAGACAATCCCGCTGCGCGCATCGTAGGACATGGCCTGCCAGTTGTGTCCCCCCAGCGGACCGGGTAAGATCCAGTGCGGTTCCTCCTGGTAGTTGTATACCGGGTTTTCAACGGGCCGGCCACTTGCCATATCCACATGGGTTGCCCAGGTCGTGGTGACGAAATCATGGGCCCGCAGCAATTCGCCGCTGACGCGGTCGATGACGTAGAAGAAGCCGTTTTTGGGGGCCTGCATCAGCACTTTGCGCTCGACGCCGTCCACCTCCATATCGGCCAGCATCATGTCCTGTACAGCAGTGTAAT